>JAJRVO010000229.1 GCA_024277275.1 Chloroflexota bacterium | reverse complement strand
GTGTTTCTTAAATCGTGTGGGCCAGACCGCAGAGGTTTCTAAAGCCCATTTTAACTGTAAGTCAGGGTCATAATCAAGGCAAATTCGCTTGAAAATATCTCGCAAAAAACCTCTGCGGTCTTTAAGAAACACGCTCTAAGGGGGTATACCCCAAACTGCCGCTGGCCTGGGTCATCATCATATCCCCTTCTGTTCCCTGAACCGCTTCGGCCTTGGCCAGTCCAAAATCAATCAGCCAAATCCGGCCGTCATTGCCTAAAATAATATTGGCCGGTTTAATATCGCGATGCATAACCGGTTCATTGCCGGTGGTTTGCATATAATTAAGGGAGCTGCAAACATCAATGGCATAACGGACAGCCTGCCGCCAGGGGATTTTACCGTTTTCTTGATGAAGAATATCTTTTAAGTTACGGCCCTCTATGTACTTCATTACCAGGTAGCTGTCGTCACCTTCAAAAAAGTAGTCGTAAATTTCCGGAATGTTGGGATGGCCCGGCTGGTTAAGCTGAACCAGCAAACTGGCTTCTCGTTGAAAGTTGGCCCGGTGTCTTTCTAGTTGGGTGGGCGAGATTCCTTTTGGCGTAAGCATCTGTTTGACCACGCAGGCCCGTTTTAGCTTGACATCTTCCGCCAAAAAAGCCGCCCCAAAACCGCCCCGACCCAAAATCTTGTCTAGCCGGTAACGGTCTTGCAGCAATTGCCCAATTTTTAGCGTAACCATGGCCATTGTGTCTTGTCTGGGTTTTTTAGGGCCAGAGGCTATTGTTTTATCTGCCTCTACTGTGGCTCTTGAATGTGGGGGTTTTTTGTCGTCTAAAGCAGTTGTGTCGCTAACGCCACTCATAGCCTGGGTTAAGCCGTCTGCCTCTACGGTGTCGGTTTTGGGCATGGCTACAGTTTCATCTTCAAATGCCGGGGGTGAGTCTACAGGCGCAACCTGGGTCAGGTCATCTTCCTGGGCAGGAAGGGCGTCGGGCGTTGCCAGTTTAGTTTTGGCGACGCGGCCCTCTGTTGTGTCTCTGGCTTCGGGCATAAACATTGTGGCTTCTTCAGCAGCAGCAACCTCATCACCAGATACAAGCGCGGTCATATCCTCGCCGGATGCTGCCGGGCCGGTTTCTACAACGCTGCCTTCTGTCGTATCTCTGGTTTCGGGCATAAACATTGTGGCATCTTCGGCGACAATCTCATCGCCGGATACCAGCATGGTCATGTCCTCGCCGGACGCTGCCGGGCCGGTTTTAACAATGCTGCCCTCTGTTGTATCTCTGGTTTCGGGCATAAACATTGTGGATTCTTCAGCGGCAACCTCATCACCGGATACAAGGACGGTCATTGTCCTCGCCGCCATCCAACTTGCCCCCGCATTTATCACAAAACAGGGACTCTGAACGAAAACCTGTTTCACCACAATTTGCGCATTGAAGAGTCATGGGCTTTTCCTTTCAATACCATAACCTGGACGAGCCAGAACCAAAAAGATTAAACACAAAGGACACAGAGAAGACACAAAGAACACAAAGAATCTCTGGGAACTTTGTGAACTCTGTGTTTAAATTTCTTGCCCAAATAGCAAGGATTCACTTGATAAGGGCTTAATCACGGTACAGTCTGGCACGCCGAAAACTCCGAGGTATTACCGTCAGGATCGGTGGCCGTGGCTGTAATAAAGTAACCGCTGGGCACGGCCACCGGAAAAGATACGCTAAATGGACTAACCCCGGAGGCGTCAGTGGCAACATTCGCCGTGCCTAAATAATTTTCTCCTTCACGATTGCCGGCGGAGACGCAAACGCTGTTGGCAAAAAAGTCTACCTGAAAGGTAGTATTAACCGTGCTGGTCAACGAGCCGGTGATGATGATACCCCCGCCGCTAGAGATTGTGCCGGTGATGACCGGGAAGTTTTGCAAATTGTTGGGGCCAGAGTCGGAGTCGCCGGGGCCATCGTTGGCGGTTACGCCAAAACCATTTTCTGAGCCGCCGCTTAAATTAATACCCAGGTTGGCGTTGGTGTAAATAGCGTTAGCTCGGATAGCGTTACTAATTGTGCCGGCGTCTGATATAAACACGCCATCGCCGCCGTTATTGGTAATGGTATTGGCTGCCCCGGCTGCCGTCCCCCCAATAGTGTTGTTAAAAGACCCGCCGGCTATGGCGACGCCGTTACTGTTGTTGCCCAAAACCATTGCGCCGGCAGCGTCTGTGCCAATATAGTTGCCTAATACCTGGTTACCTGTTGCGCTGGAGCCGCCAATTGCAACCCCATTACCCTGATTGCCTAAAATAGTGTTGTTGGCAACTGCGTTGTTAGACGCATTAAAAACGGTCACGCCATCTCCAATATTGCCGGAAATGAGGTTATGGGCTGCGGCGCTGACGCCCCCAATAGTGTTGATAGAGGCCCCATTGACAATAGAAACGCCATTGTTGCCGTTGCTCAAAGAAACTGTGGCGGCAGCGTCTGTGCCAATATAGTTGCCCTGTACCTGGTTGCCTGTAGAGTTGCTGTCTTCTATATCTAACGCCATCTTGGGTATTGCCGGAAATGAGATTACGGGCCGCGGCGCTAATCCCTCCAACAGTGTTGTTTGAGGCGGCGTTATAAATATATACACCGTGCTGGCCGTTAGCCAAAACAGCCAGGCCGGTTGCGGCTGTGCCAATGTAATTGCCCAGCACGGTATTGTTGGTTGCGCCGTCAATAGCCACCCCGCTGCCGCTATTACCGGATATAATATTACCCATTCTGCTTCCTGTTCCGCCTATGGCGGTATTAGAGACGGCGTTTTCAATATGCACCCCATCTCCGCCATTGCCCAGGGCGGCTACGCCGGTAATGTCCGGGCCAATTAAGTTGCCTTGCACAGAATTACCCGACCCGTTGTGACCGGGGCCGGTAAGAATCATAACACCGTGTTGCAGATTGCCCGAAATAAGATTGCCTTTTCCGGCATCAGCGCCGCCAATGGTATTGTTGAAGGAGCGAAAAATGAACACCCCAACGCCATTGGGCAGAGCGCTTGTCCCGGCGATGTCGACGCCAATATAATTACATTCAATACGGCTGTTGCCGTTGGCGCGTAACATAATGCCGTTAAGATTAAAACGGTTGATGACCAATCCCAGGACCCCACTGTTCCCGGCAGAAATATCCAGGCCATTCGCGTTCCCTGCGCCGGAGCCGTCTAGTTGTATTTGCAGCGTGGGCGGGCCGCTGCCACAACCGGCCCCCGGCTGGCTAAGACCATCAATTACCACCGGATCGGAAATGGTAGGCAAGGCAGAGCCGGGGCTGATGGTGTGCGGCCCAGGTCCGGGGATGTTAAATGCAATAACGTCTATTATTGATGTGTGGAAGTTGGCCGCTATAATCGCCTCACGCAGGCTACAGTGGATATCATCGCAACGACCATTAATAGCGTCATTTGTTGTGTTAACCGTAAAGAGCATCGGACTTGGCGGGCTGGCAGGACCATCATC
>JAJRVO010000228.1 GCA_024277275.1 Chloroflexota bacterium | reverse complement strand
GTGTTTCTTAAAGACCGCAGAGGTTTTTTGCGAGACATTTTTAAGCGAATTTGCCCCGGTTATGAACCTGACTTACAGTTAAAACCGGCTTCAGAAACCTCTGCGGTCTGGCCCACACGATTTAAGAAACACGCTCTTAGAAAAATTTCCAGTTCCGAGTCTTGCTTTCACCGACCCCACCGACAAAACCCGCCACGACCAAATGGTACAACTGGTCGAGCGGATGCTGACGCTGCACAAGCGCCTGGCCTCGGAGGGCGTGCCGCATGCCAAAAAGATGCTGCAACGGCAAATCGCGGCTACGGACGCTCAAATTGATAAGCTGGTGTACGAACTGTATAATTTAACCGAGGAAGAAATCAAAATTGTGGAGGAGGCGTCAAAGTGAATGTAGTAATGTCCAAAATAGAACGCAACCGTAAGGCTTTGGCCGATTTCTGCCGGCAAAACCACATTCGCCGGCTGGCCTTATTTGGTTCCGGTCTTAGAGATGATTTTAGCTCCCACAGCGATATCGATTTGCTGGCTGTCTTTGACCCTGACCATATTCCCGGACTTGAGTTTTTTGCTATGCAGGATGAGCTTTCCGCTTTGTTAGAGCACACAGTTGATTTGAATACGCCTCAATTTCTAAGCCCCTTTTTCCGAGATCAGGTTTTGGCTGAAGCAGAGGTGGTTTATGAGTAAGCAGGGCCACACAGTTGCTTTTCAGCACATGTTGGAATACGCTCGTGAAGCGGTAGAATTATGCCGGGGAAAGACACGGAGTGACTTAGACAATGACCGGATGTTGAATTTGGCCCTGGTGCGTTTGCTGGAAATAATAGGCGAGGCCGCAAATCGCATCCCCCAGCAAGAGTGGGCCTCGCATCATCAAATTCCGTGGGCGCAGATTGTGGGTTTGAGGAATCGTTTAATTCACGGGTATGACGCCGTTGATTTTGATATTTTGTGGCAGATTATCCGTAAAGATTTACCGCCGCTGATTAAACAATTGGAAAATATTATTGGGGGCGACTGATACCCCTCCGCACCACCGACTTCGACGACCCCGTTGACAAAACCCGCCACGACCAAATGGTCCAACTGGTCGAGCGGATGCCGGCGCTGTACACAACTCATAATCCCTGCGTTGACACCCCCCCCCGCCTATGTTATACTGACGCGCAACAAAAAACCACCTTGCCGACCCGTCATATCGGGCGGCATTTTTATTAAATCCAAAATCGCAAATCCAAAATCCAAAATCGCAAGAGGTACAGTATGCGTCTTTCAAAACTCTTTGGTCGAACATTGCGGGATGACCCCGCCGAGGCAGAAATTATCAGTCATCGCTTGTTGCAGCGGGCCGGTTTTATCAAGCCGCTGGCCTCCGGTATTTACACCCAAATGCCGCTGGGCTGGCGCGTGTCGAAAAAAATAATGGATATCTTTCGGCTGGAAATGGATGCTCTGGGCTGCCAGGAAATGGCGATGCCCGTCATCAACCCCGGCGAAATCTGGAAAGAGACCGGTCGCTGGGACAGCGTTGGTCCGGCCCTGGTCAAATGGAAGGACCGCAACCAGCGCGACATGGCCCTGGCTATGACCCACGAAGAGTCGCTGTCCGACATCCTCAAAACGGAACTGGAATCCTACAAACAACTGCCTATTTTGGTCTATCACATCCAGACCAAAGTGCGTGACGAACCGCGTCCCCGGGGCGGCCTGATCCGGGTGCGCGAATTTATTATGAAAGACGCCTACTCTGTGCATACAGACCAGGCCGATATCGACCTGTTTTATCCCGACATGGTGCAGGCGTATCGCAACATCTATGCCACCTGCGATCTGGAAACGGTTGAGGTAGAGGCCGACTCCGGGATGATGGGCGGCAGCGGGTCGCACGAGTTTATGGTGTTGAGCGAAAATGGCGAGGACACTGTTTTTATCAGCAGCGACGGCGAATACGCCGCCAACGCCGAACGTGCCGAGTTCGACAAAGGCGCGCCGCCCCAGGAAGAGATGGGCGAAATTGAAGAGGTCTACACCCCCAATTGCAAACCATCGCCCAGGTGGCCGACTTTTTGGGCGTGCCGCAAACCCGCACCGTCAAAGCCGTCTTTTACATCGCCGAAAATGAAACAAAGGATTTCATCTTCGCCGTTATTCGGGGCGACCTGCAAGTTAACGAGATCAAGCTGGGCAACGCGCTTGGCTTGCGCTACCGGCTGGCTACCGACGAGGAGATTGAGGCCGTGGGGGCCGCGCCCGGCTACGCTACGCCCATTGGCCTAAAGAAAGATTTGGGCAATGGCCGCAAACTGATTGTTGTGGCCGATGACTCGGCGGTCAACTTCCCCAATTTGGTCAGCGGGGCCAACAAACACGAGTACCACTTTAAAAACACCAACGCCGGTCGGGATTACCAGCCGGACATTGTAACCGACATCGCCCTGGCTCAGCATGGCGACAAGCTGGTAGACAGCGACGCCACCTTCAACCTGCATCGGGGCATTGAGGTGGGCCACTGCTTTAAGCTGGGTACGCGCTACAGCACGGCTATGAACCTTACGTATTTGGACGAAAACGGCAAAGCCCAAACGCCGGTCATGGGCAGCTACGGCATTGGCGTGGGTCGCTTGATGGCCGCCGTTGTAGAGCAGCATCACGACGAAAACGGCATCATCTGGCCCGAATCGGTAGCCCCCTTTGACGTGCATCTGGTCTCGTTGGCTAAAAAGATTGGCGACGACGTAGGTCAGCAGGCCGAGGACCTTTACGAAGAGTTGGAAGACGCCGCATTTGACGTTTTGTTTGACGACCGCAAAGAAAGCCCCGGCGTTAAATTTGCCGACGCCGACCTAATCGGCATCCCCTGGCGGGTGACTATTAGCGTCCGCAGTCTCAAAAACGGCGGCGTAGAGGTCAAACGCCGCAGCGCGTCGGAGCGGGAGATTATCGACGTGGATGCTGTGGTGGATTATTTGCTTGATGAGCTTTGGGGATAGATGTTTATAAGAGATGAGCGCAAGCTAAAGCCGGATTAAGAAAATAAGCGCCCCGGTGACAAGGGGTAGAATAGAGATAGACTAATGCTGACAAAATACATTCAAGCGGCTATGCGTCGAGCAACTTATGAAATTCTGGAAGATGGTACCTATTACGGTGAAATTGAGGGGTTTGAGGGTGTTTACGCCAATCATAAAACCTTACTAGAATGCCAGGAATTATTGCAAGAGGTACTGGAAGGGTGGCTCATTTTGGGATTACTGCTGGGTCATGAAATACCGGTGATTGATGAATTAACCCTGTTACCTGCACTGTAGACGGCTTAATGCCCGCTATAAAACCCATCAGGCGCAAGACACTCCTTCGTAACTTGAAAAAACTTGGATTTGATGGTCCGTATGCTGGTGGTAATCATCAGTATATGGTGAAGGGCACGCGCAAGCTATGGTTGCCCAACCCCCATTCAGGAGATATTAGCGCTCCATTCTTGCTGAAAATACTGAAACAGGCCGGTATCAGCCGGCAAGAATGGGAGCAATTGTAGAAGCAAATGAAATCAATCCTCTCTCCCCAACAACAAGAATTACTTAAACAAGAACGCCAGTGGTTGGTTGACCTGCAAGTCATTTTAGCCAAACTGGGCGTCTCGCCGGAAGACCAGACTACCCTCAGCCGTTCCATTCAGCAATTGGACGAGTTGTTTTTGCTGGTGGTGGTGGGAGAGTTCAACGCGGGCAAGAGCGCTTTTATCAACGCTCTGCTGGGGCAACCGCTGTTAATAGAAGGAGTCACCCCGACCACCTCGCAGATTAATATATTAAAATTTGGCGACGCCAGCCGTCAGCAGATTGAATCCTCCCATCTCCGCGTCTTTACCGAGCCGGTAGAGATTTTGCGCCAGATTAACATTGTCGACACCCCCGGCACCAACGCCATTATCCGCGAGCATCAAGCCATCACCGAGGAGTTTGTCCCTCGCTCTGACCTGGTGCTTTTCATCACCTCCGCCGACCGCCCCTTTACCGAAAGCGAGCGCGGTTTTTTAAGCCAGATAAAAGCCTGGGGCAAAAAAGTGGTGCTGGTCATTAACAAGATTGATATCTTTGAAACCGAAACTGAGTTGGCCGAAGTCGTCAACTTTGTGCGCGAGAACGGCACGGTTTTGCTGGAAACCACCCCCGATGTTTTCCCGGTCAGCGCCCGGAATGCGCTCCGGGCCAAGCAGGGCGAACCCCAGTTGTGGATGGTCAGCGGTTTTGAACCGTTGGAGAATTTTGTTCACGACACCCTGGATGAAACCGGCCGCTTGCGCTTGAAATTTTTAAATCCTCTGGGTGTGGGCGATCGCCTGGTCAACAAATACGCCGATTTTACGACCAACCGGCTATCGCTGCTGGCTGAAGACGCTGAAACGCTGGCTAACCTGGAGCGACAACTTGACCTGTACGCTCAGGATATGACCCGCGACTTTAAGTTTCGACTGGCCGACATCGAAAATATTTTGTACGACATGGAAAAACGGGGTCTGGCCTACTTTGATGAAACCATGCGTCTGGCCCGTATTCTGGATTTGCTGAACAAAGAGCGAGTTCAGCGCGGCTTTGAACAGCAAGTAGTGGCCGACCTGCCCCAGGCCATAGAACAAAAAGTAACCGAGTTGATTGATTGGCTGGTTAATGCCGACTTGAAGCAATGGCAGGCCGTAATGGATTACCTGGACCAGCGCAAGCAGGAGCATCAGCAAAACATTGTGGGCGAAGTGGGCGGGGAGTTTCACTACGACCGCGAGCGCCTGATCGATTCGGTGGGTAAATCGACTCAGCGGGCGGTGGAGATGTATGACACCTCTGCCGAAGCGGAAAAAATGGCCGCCAATGCCCAAATGGCCGTAGCCGAAACCGCCGCCGCCGAGATTGGCGCTATTGGCTTGGGCGCAATCATCACCGTCTTAACCACCACCGCCGCCGCCGATGTAACCGGCGTTTTGGCCGCCAGCGTCATAGCCGCCCTGGGATTTTTTGTTATCCCGGCCCGCCGCCGCGCCGCCAAGCAAGAGATGGTGGAAAGAGTAGCCGGTTTGCGCACTCAATTGACAACGGCTTTAAGCGCCCAATTTGATAAAGAACTCAACCGCAGCTTGCAGCGCATCAACGACGCCACCGCCCCCTACACCCGCTTTGTGCGGGCCGAGCAAGACAATCTCCGGCAAACCCAAACCGAATTGACCGGAGCGCAAACCATGCAAGGCCGGCTGCGGGCGCAGATTGAAGAGATGTTGAGTTAGAGTTTTTCTCGTTCCCAAACTGGAGTTTGGGAACGAGAAAAAAGCTGTCACCAAAATATGAAACCTAAAACCTTAGAGTGTGTTTCTTAAAGACCGCAGAGGTTTTTTGCGAGATATTTTCAAGCGAATTTGCCCCAATTATGACCCTAACTTACAGTTAAAATGGGCTTTAGAAACCTCTGCGGTCTGGCCCACACGATTTAAGAAACACGCTGTTAGTTTAGGCGCTTATTCTACAACCAATGTCAACCACCAGGAATCCATATTGAACCTTTTGTTTTTTCATCACTCTTCCGTTTGCAGCGGCAGCCAGATGGTAAATTGACTACCCTGGCCGGATTCGCTTTCTATGGTTAATTGACCGCCGTGGGCGGTCAATAAATCCTGGGCGATGGTCAGCCCCAACCCCAACCCTTGCGGAAAACGGCGGCCGGGATGGGTGCGGTAAAACGGCTCAAAAACCCGTTCTATTTCTTCCGGGGCAATGCCCAAACCGGTGTCGCTAACCTTAACCCAAACGCTATTATGGGTTTCACCGGCCTCAAGCGATACGCTGCCGCCGGACTCGGTGTATTTGATGGCGTTGCTTAACAGGTTACCCAATACTTGAGCCAGCCGGTCGGGGTCAATGTCCAATGCGGGCAGCGTGTCGGGAATAGTGGCTTGCCACTGTAAACCTTTGGCCTGGGCCGCCTCTCGCCAGGTGACAACGGTGCGCGGTAGCCAGTCGGCTAAAGGGGTGGGCCGGCAATTTAACTCCAGTGTACCCAGCACCTGGTCGTGCAGTTTGGTCAGGTTAGCCAGTAAGGGCTGCAACCGGTCGGTTTCGGCCTCCATGCCTTCCAGCAGTTGCCGCCGAAATACCTCATCCCGGTCGGCCCCATTCAAGAGCGCGTCAATGGCGGCCTGCATTGCGCCGACAGGCCGGCTGACTTCATGCACCAGGTTAGCCAGCAGGCGTCGCCGGGCTTCTTCCATCATCCGCAGCCGTTCTATCAGCGTGTTAAACGCTCGCAGCAGCAGCCGGATTTCTTGCGGGCCGCGCTCCGGAAGGGTGGTCCAATTTTGCCCGCCGGCAATGCCGTAAATGGCCTCTGTGACCCGGCGCAGCGAGCGTTCTAAATCCAACGCCAAAATCAGGCCAACCACCACCCCCAGCAGCAACTCGCCCACCAGCACCCCGCCGATAAGATAGCGCATGCGTTGAAATTGTTTATGAGCGTCGGATAGCCGGCGGGTCAGGCGCACAATACCAATAATTTTCTGGTTGGCGTCAACAATGGGTACTAAGATTTCGGCCACTTCTACTTGTAGAATTTTATTGTAATTTATCTGGACGCTGTGTTCTCCGGCCAGCACATTGGCCAGGTTAGGGATATCAAGGGTTTGGCCTACCTGCTCAACATTATCGGTGTGACTTGAGACCAGTACCGTTCCGTCAGGGTTTAACAGCATAACCTGAGATTGTTGGTGGGCGCTGATGTTGGTGACAAAAAAGTGCGCTTCGGCGGTGTTGCTCC
The DNA here is from genome assembly GCA_024277275.1 of Chloroflexota bacterium. GTDB lineage: Bacteria > Chloroflexota > Anaerolineae > 4572-78 > J111 > JAJRVO01. The sequence goes on along the minus strand of JAJRVO010000228.1, from coordinate 1,696 downwards.
AGATGTTGGGCTGTTCGCCGGCAATCTGAGCGGTTATGGCGGCTTGCCGGGTTAATTCGTCGGAGAGGTTGGCCAGTAAAACCTGGGTTTCCAAAATGTAAATGAGCAAAATGCCGACCAGGGGCACAATAACCAGGATGGGTAAAATATGGCTGAGAATAAGGCGACTGCGTAACGTGCGCATTTTAGTACCTTAACAATTGAAGCCTTGTTCGTTGAGCAAGAAATTTTATCAACCTGAGAAATTAGAAATTAGAATAAACTTACGGCTAGATTCTAATTTCTCACTTCTAATTTCTAATTCCGGTTTATCCGGATTAAGTTCCTTGCGGTTCTAATTTATACCCCACCCCGCGCACGGTCAAAATGCGTTGGGGATGTTGGGGGTCTGTTTCTATCTTCTCTCGCAGCCAGCGAATATACACGTAAACGGTTTGAGATTCGCCTTCGTACTCCGCGCCCCACACCCGGCTCAACAGGTTATCTACCGAAACGACATGCCCGGCTTCAAGGGCCAGGGCGTGCAAAATGTCAAACTCACGGGGACGCAGGTCAACCGCTTTCCCGGCCAGGGTGACGGTATGCGCCGCCGGGTCAATGACCAAATCGCCAATTTGCAGCAATTTTGGCTCCGGGGCAGGGGATGCTGCCCGCCCGGTACGGCGCAGCACGGCCTTGATGCGGGCCAGAAGCACTTTGAACTTAAAGGGCTTGGTGATATAATCGTCCGCGCCCAATTCCAGGCCCAATACCTGGTCCAGTTCGCTACGGCGGGCGGTGACAAAGATAATGGGCGTATCGGCCTGTTTTTGAAACGCGCGGAGCGCGTCCAAACCATCCATGCCGGGCAGGCCAATGTCCAGCAGAATCAAATCGGGCGGGTCTCGATGGGCCAGCGCCAGGGCGTCTTCGGCGTTGGCGGCCGTGCCGGCTCTAAAGCCGCTTTGTTCCAGGTTAAAAGCCACGCTGCGGCGCATAAGTTCATCGTCGTCTACCAGCAAAATGTATTTAGACATTTTATGATATCTTATCGGTATTTTCTGTAAAGAAGTCTGCTAACAACCGTTGCCCGTATGGTGAGCCAACCATATCCATTGCCGGAACAGTCATAAAAAACTCCGGTATGCCATCAGGGCTGTTCAGTTCTAAGGCGTGGCATAATTTTTAAACCGCCAAGAGCGCCAAGGACGCAAAGAATTTATAAAAATCTTGGCGATCTTGGCGTCCTTGTCGGTAAAATCATCGGCGATTGGTGAGAACTGAACAGCCCTGAGGTTTTTACCGAGGTAAAAGTTCTCAGAAATGCCAATTGTCCAAGATAGCCTGTTGAACCGGCAACCAAAACTTTTTTCATCGCTCCCCTTGTTTGATAATTTACATGCGCCTATAGAAATATCCAAATTTTTATTTCTCGGCGCGGATGAAACAACGGTTTGAAAAGCTAAGGTTGGGCAATGTTACTGATATCGCCACTGTTGGTTATATTGAACGCTTGCGGGTTTCATACTTTGACCCAACCTACGGATATGTTCATTCTTTGGGGTGAAACCGGAGCTAAGTATACTGCCAACGGCCATAAAGTAACATTTTTATGGGACACAGATGAACACAGATTTCACAGATTTTTGTTTAGTTTTTTACCATAATCTGTGTTTATCTGCGAAAATCTGTGTCCTATTCTCTGGCTTTCAGAATG
>JAJRVO010000227.1 GCA_024277275.1 Chloroflexota bacterium | reverse complement strand
AGCACCAGTTATTGCGTCGACTGCATCGTAATCCTCTAGGCACAATGCGCGACTTGGTTAGTCGGCACGCTACCCGTCGGGCTGAACTCTCATCCAACTCTGGTCCATCACCACCCGAGAGTGATAATTAGACAGTCAGGGAACGGTGGTCTTTGAATCCTTCGCTACCAACCTGATTTCCGGCGGGACAGCTTTGGACCGTCAGCACATTTACGCCTACGATATCCAGGGCGGTCAGGCCACTCTGGTCTCCATCGCCTCCGACGGCAGCGAGGGCAACGACTGGTCCCAGGAGTCGGACGTCTCGAGTGATGGTCGCTACGTGGTTTTCTCCTCTAACGCCGACAACCTGGTGATGACCGACACCAACTATAGCATCGACATCTTTCTCCACGACCGGGATGTTGACCAGGATGGGAATTTTGACGAGGTCGGCCAGGTAAGCACCATGCGCGTCAACGTCGCCTCCGACGGTACGCCGACCTCAAACGGGCAGTCTCATCGCCCCGCCCTCTCCTATGACGGCCAGACAATCGTCTTTGAATCCGCTGACTCCACCCTGGTCTCCGGCGACACCAACGGCGTCGCCGATGTCTTTGTCCATGACCGTCAGTCTCCCCCACCAACGTCCGGCGCCGACCTGTCCGTCACCGTCTGCTGTGATAGAGCTTTCGCTTATACTGAGGGGACAATGAACGGCGCCTTCCTCATATCCGTCACCAACCAGGGTCCAGACACCGCCCATAACGTCACCGTTAACTTGTCCGGCCCCACCACCGTGCTGACACCGACCCAGGGAACTTGTGACCCCACCCCACCGGGGAGCTGTAATCTTGGCACACTGGCAGCGCAACGGCCACTATTAGCGTCACGGTCTGTTGTGTAGAGCATGTCTGGGGCCAATACTTCCAGGGCACTCTGGCGGTCGCAGCCGGGGTAAGTGCCGATGAGACTGACCCCCGCTTGATAGACAACGGGGATTCTGCTACCGTCTGGTGGTACGACTGTGATTTCGCCTGTATAATCGAGGGAATTTACTGCTTCTGGCTCCCAAATATTAGCCGTGTACCACTGTTGAGCAAGATTCAAGCGGCGGCGGATTTTGTTCCCCACCTGCCCCTTTATTACGACGTGCGCGACGAGATTCTCTTTACCCCCGACGGACAGCGCATGACCGGCCTGTACTACACCCACGGCGACGAGATATACTCCCTTATGGAAAACGACCAGTCCCTCTGGAACCAGGGTCTGTACGCCCTTGAAGTCTGGGAGCCTAACCTGCAAGCCCTGGTAGACGGTCAAGGTGGCGCTGCCTCCATCTCCGCCATGCAAGTGCAGGCCACTACTATCACTAGCGGGCAGGTGCAAGCTATAGACACCTTTTTGACCACTCTATCCATATACAGCACGACCAGCCTGTCCCTAACACAAGCAATTGCCGACGAGCGCGCTCACCTGGGAGACCTGAATAACTTTGTCGGTATGACGATGGAGGAAGCGCGGGGCATCGTTGTTGGTTATGGCGCGTATCTGCCCATAATCCTGAAATGAACTTGGTGCGGCTATTTACACCATCCCCCCCAATGTCCACGGGTTGAACTCAGCCTCACCGACGTCCTGGGCTTCGCTTTTGGAGGGTTGGCCCGAAGCCACGGCGATGATCAGATCAAGTAAATCAGCAGCGATGGTTTTCATTGGTACGCCTTCCAAAATTTGACCGGCGTTCAGGTCCATGTCCTCAACCATCCGCTCATAAGTGGTCGAGTTGGTACAGATTTTGATGGATGGCGCAGGCTTGAAACCAAATACCGAGCCGCGTCCAGTAGTAAACAACACCAGATTGCAGCCTCCAGCTACCATTCCCGTCACCGAAACCGGATCGTAGCCGGGGGTGTCCATAAAGGTGAACCCCTGAGTCGTCACTGGCTCGCCATATTCGTAAACGCCGGTTAAGGGCGTGGTTCCGCCTTTGGCCACTGCTCCCAGCGATTTCTCGTAGATGGTGGTTAGGCCGCCGGCTTTGTTGCCGGGGCTGGGGTTATTGTCGATCTCAAGACCCATCCGTGCTGTATATTCCTCCCACCAGCGAATCTTATCGACCAGTTTTTGCCCTACCTTAAGCGTAACCGCCCGGCGAGTCAGCAGATGTTCAGCCCCATAGACTTCCGGCGTTTCCGCCAGCACCACTGTGCCGCCTTGTCGCACTATTTCATCAGCCACAACGCCGACCAGCGGGTTGGCCGTAATGCCCGACCAGCTATCGCTGCCGCCGCACTCCAGGGCCAGCATTAGCTCAGAAATGGGCTGCGGCGTTCGTTCGATGGCGTTTACCTCCGGCAGCAGTTTCTCGATGGCCGCAATGCCTGCCTCCACCGTTTTGCGAATACCCCCGCTGTCCTGAATAACAAGATGAGGCAACTGAGTTGTTTGTTCGCTACCGTTGTCGCCCAAATTTTGCTGTTCAATCAAATCAGAAATTTGGTTGGTTTCGCAACCGAGTCCTACAAAAAGATAAGCCCCCACGTTGGGGTTACGCGCTGTACCAGCCAGCGTGCGCTGGAGCATAAAATAATCCGGCCCGCCAATTCGCGTAGTGCAGCCTAGGTGATGGGTGAGGGCAATTACTCCATCTACGTTGGGGTAGGCGGCCAATTGCTCCGGGGTAAAGTAGCGGGCAATTTCTTGGCAAGTGTGGGCAGAACAATTGACGCTGGCAATAACTGCAATGTAGTTGCGCGTTGCTACCTTGCCGTCGACTCGCCGGTAGCCCAAAAATGTCCGGCGCTCACTCTCCGGGATATACGTGACCGGCTGTGCATCTACCCCAAAAGCGTAATCCCGGTCAAAATCCTTGACGCTCAAATTGTGAGTATGAACATGGTCGCCAGGTTGAATGGACTGCGTGGCAAAACCAATAATCTGACCATAACGCCGGGCAGGGTCGCCGGTGGCAATTTTACACAAAGCAATTTTATGACCGGCCGGTATGAAGCCACGTACCGGCACTTTTACCTGTGCGCTTGCATCATTGTCCAGAACCAGGGTTGTGCCTGCTTGCAAATTGGTTTTGGCAATGGCAACGTGATCTTGGCGATGAAGTTGAATAGCCACATCTTGAAGCCGCGTTGTGCCCGCGGGGGTAAAATCGACAAAATTTATATTTTCTGTATTCATAACTTACTCCTTGAAATTTGCGTCAACATACTACATTCTCTGTGCCGCGTCAATTTTGTTCAGGAATAGTGGGCCGGGTTTCCGTTGTTCTTAACTTGAAGTCATGATATACTAATATCATCGTCACGGAGTATGCAATGGCGCAACTTGCAAATGGAATCCCCTGTTTATTATTTTTCCTCAGTTCACTAATCCAACCGTGTGCATATTGACATCCTACATTGTAAGGTAAGGTTTGATGTCCGCATTGGCTTTTATTAGTATCCTTATTGGTCTGGCTATGCTCTTTAGTTTCTTGAATGGGTTCCAAGCCAGCGCCAAGATTATGGCGACCATGATTTCATCGCGGGCAATGACGCCCAGAGCCGCTTTAATCATAGCCGCCCTGGCTGAGTTTGTGGGACCATTTACATTGGGCATTGCTGTGGCTACAACAATTGGCAAAGAGATTGCGGTTCCGGGTTCAATAACTATTGGTATGCTTATAGCGGCCTTGTTTAGCGCCAGCTTGTGGAATATTTTGACCTGGTATCTTGGCATTCCCTCCAGCTCGTCCCATGCGCTGATAGGCGGGCTTGTGGGCGCAGTAACCGTTGGCTCCGGCTCTGGAGCTATTCAGCTTGAGGGGATGTGGAAAATTGTTATTGCCCTTTTAATTTCCCCCATCATTGGCTTTTTTGGAGGGTATTTGATAATGCGCTTAACCGTGCGGCTGGCCCAAAATGCCACCCCCAAAGCCAATATCTTTTTTAAACAAGCCCAATTGCCCACCGCCATTGCTTTGGCTTTTAGTTACGGCAGTAACGATGCCCAAAAAACAATGGGGATAATCACATTGGGGTTAGTTGCACTGAATTTCCAAACAGATTTTACAGTGCATTGGTGGGTTGTTTTACTGAGCGCCTTCACGCTGGCAGCGGGTACGGCTATTGGAGGCTGGCGCATTATTCATACGTTGGGCGCTAGATTTTACCGTATTCGACCCATCCACGGCTTTGCCTCGCAGGCTACGTCGGGTATAGTGGTGCTGACGGCCTCGCTGTTGGGCGGGCCGGTGAGTACCACCCACGTGGTCAGTACCTCTATTTTGGGGGTGGGATCGGCTGAACGAAGATCGCAGGTGCGCTGGGGGGTAATGAGAGAAATTGTAGTGGCCTGGATTTTAACAGCACCGGCCACGGCCATTGTGGCGGCTTTACTTTACTTACTGGCTATTTTTCTGGTATCATAAGGCTTATTAGGGTCAGTTTCGTTTTCGGCCAATTGATGGATAAAAACGTAATGCGTAATTTGTAACCAGTTGCAAATTACGCATTACGGGTCAAGTCTTGCCTAAATGGCCGAAGCAAAAATTATCTCCACTTAATACTTTATTGCAGATGTTTGCTAATGAGTCTAACGGGTCTTTTTAAGAATGAGAAAGAAGACAAATTTGTCAGCTTGCTCATTCAACAGGCCGAAATAACCGTTGAAGGAATGAAGTTGCTGGAGACGTGTATTCTTAAACCCAATGAGGAAAGTATCGAACAGATCGGGGCCAAAGAATACGAAGCGGACGAAGTCCGGCGCATCTTAATTGACGAGTTGCACAACACCTTCATCACCCCCTTTGACCGTGAAGATATCTTTAGCCTCTCGTTAAACATTGACGATATGCTTGATTACGCCCTGACCACCGTTGAAGAGATGAACCTGCTCAAAATTAACGCCGATGAACACTTGATCCAGATGATTTCCCTGATTCGACAAGAGGCCGAAGAACTGGCTATGGCCACACATCGACTCAGCGCCAACCCTCGCGTGGCCGGCCAACATGCCCAGCGAGCCAAAAAGCTTGATAACGAAGTTGAGCGCCTCTACCGCGTCGCCATAGCTGATTTGTTCACCAAAGCCAAAAACTTTAAACCATTAATGGTCATGCTTCGCCGCCGCGAGGTGTACCGTAACGTAGCCAATATGTCCGACAAAGCCAACGCAGCCGCCGATGTCTTTGGCATGGTGGTTATGAAGTTGACATGATAAGTTTTGGAGTAAGAAGTAGGGAGTAGGGAGTAAGGAGAAATACTTCCTACTCCCTACTTCCTACTTCCTACTTCCTACTCCCTACTTCCTTATTGGAGCAGTTTCTATGACCAGTTCTTCCAATATGCAGGCCAACCATACCGTTTTGCTCATCAGCGAAGACGGCAAGAGGTTTTACACCCGGCTTAAGCCCGGCCACCGCCAACACACCCACCAGGGTATTATTGACCACGACCGGCTGATTGGACAACCGCCGGGACAAAAAATCATCTCTACCACCGGCCACACCTACATTGTCATCGAGCCATCCCTGGCCGAACTGATGAAAGAAGTCAACCGCAAAACCCAAATTATCTACCCCAAAGAGGCAGGGCGAATTATCTTTAAACTCAATATCTACCCTGGCCGGCGGGTGATTGAGGCCGGTAGCGGTAGCGGCGCGTTAACAATGGCTCTGGCCCGCCTTGTAGCCCCCACTGGCCGAGTCTACAGTTACGAGGCCCGCGAAGAAATATTACAGGTTGCCCGTGCCAATCTTGAAAAGGCCGGTCTGGCCGAAAATGTCGAATTCAAATGCCATAATATTAGCCAGGGTTTTGACCAAATCGATATCGATACCCTCTTT
>JAJRVO010000226.1 GCA_024277275.1 Chloroflexota bacterium | reverse complement strand
TATCCACCCTTTGCCTCGCTCTACCGACAAGGCTATCAAAAACAATAGCCCCACATACACGCATACTATGGTGATGACCGTTATCGGGTTATACATCGCTCATCTCTCCATCTTCTTCTGCCGGCCCTTCTTCCGCATCAGCAATTACATAACTGCGGCTTATCACAAACAACAGCCCTATCATAATTCCCCACGGCATAAACAACGACAGGTACACGCCGGCGGGCCGCTCTGTGTTGGACATTATCAGCAACGGATAACTGAACAACAACACCCCCACACAGAATACGAACGCATGAAATTCTCCCCGACCTACTAACTCTCTAAACTTGTTCATAAGAAAAACCCTTTTTAACACACCTGCTGTTTTTTCTGTGTTTTTGCAACCTACTGCTCTTCTTCTATTCCCAACTCTACCGCCGCATATTCCAGAGAGAAGTAATGTCCCAGCTCTTCGGCAGTGGTTTTTATCAAATCTTCAAGGCTGACAGCCGCTTGCATCTTTTCGGTGATTTCTCGGACAACTTGTTCACGACCGGCTCGTTCACGGGTATCTTCAAAAAGACGAAGGCTTTCTGCGGTTTGGGCTAACTGGTCTACCACTGCTTCCACTATAGCCAAATCATCTTCGGTCCATATTTGGTCGTTACTAATGGGATGTAATTGCAAAACGCCAATGTTTTTATTGCGAAAAGCGATGGGAGACACAATAGATTTTGGATTTTCGGTTTTGGATTTTCGATTGTCCGACCCTTCCTGGTTAGATTTTGAACCCATGCCATTACCATTAAGGGTAACAACGGCAGGTTGGTTTTGAACCAGGGCTTGCTGTTTGGCTTTGATCAAGACAAAATCATCCAAAGCGGGCACACCAGGGCAAGTGTAATGATGCTGCCCTCCTCTGATTACCGCATTGGCCCTCTTCCAGGCTTGCTCTACATAACGTTCTTGCGCAGCATGAGCTTCGGCCAAAGCAGTTTCTACCCGAGCAAAGAGGTGGGCATTGCGAATGGCTACCGCCACTTGATTAGCCAGAGAGCGAAGCAGGTTAGCATCTCCCTCATCAAGGCCGCCAACTTTATTTTCTTGCACATCCAACACACCCACTACTTCCCCTTCCAGAAAAATAGGCACCGCCATTTCTGAATAAGTGTCCGGCAAAAGCGGGTTAGGCAACCAATTTTTTTCCTCGCGGACGTTGCTGATACTGACAATTTCACCTGAACGAGCGGCGCGGGCGACCAGGCTGGTTGGCGCATTCAGCGGGATATTATGCCCGCTGTCTTTCATCACCTGACCCGCTTCGCCGGTGCCTTGAGCCACAATCAGTTTTTCTCGTTGATCATCAAGCAGGTAAATATGAACATAATAATAACCAAATGCCTCTTTAACCTGGTTGACCACTTCAATCAGCAACTCTTCCAGATTTAAAATTGCGCTCAAATGCTCGCTGAGGTTGGCAATAATTTCCAGGCGACGGGTACGGGCAGCCACGCGGCGCTCTAAATTGCTAATCAAATCGCGCAATTGAACGGTCATATTCTCAAAACTAACGGTCAAACGGCCAATTTCATCATGGCGGGCGGGGGGCAAGGGAGTATCCAGATTACCTATACCAATCTGCTCTGCCGCTGCGCCAAGCGTTATAAGCGGCCGGGTAACAGTTCTCGCCCCAACCATTGCCAGCGTGCTGGCCAACACCACGGCAATTGCCCCAACCATAACGCCGCCTTGCACAATCTGGTTGACGCTGGCAAACGCCTCATCCGTTTCCTGTTGAATAACCGTCACCCAACCCAGATTGGCTATAGCCTCAAGAATTTGTTTTTTTGAAGCCGACACCCCACTGCCAAAATCCTCTTTGCGGAAGGAAGTATGACCAAAGATGGAGGGGTTGTTGTATTGATCTACCGAAACTATAGAGAAAAAATCTTCGCCCATAAGATGCTGCTGCAAGTGGGCCGGCTCATGACATTGAGACTCCTTACAAGTAGCGGCGCGATATTTTGTACCAACAAAATGCTGCTGCAAGTGAGAGGCATACTCCACATAGTTTCTTCCTTTGGCGTTCGGATCATACAGCATTTTACCCAACCCATTAAGTAAGACGGCATGGCCGGTTTGTCCAATTTTTACCCTGTTAACCATCTCAAATAGCTCGCTGACATCCAGGGTTGAATGAATTATCCCTATGGCCTTGCCGGTCTCCTCACCAATAACCGGCACAGCAACGGTAAGGGTGTTACGGCCAACTTTTGGCTCAGAAATGTATACTGCCCCCAGACCGTCATTCCAGGCTGCCTGCCACCAGGCTTCGTTGGCATGGTAATAAGCTGCCGGCTTGCTGGTTGCCGCTACTGTTGCGCCATAGCGGTCGGTGACAAATATTTCAACGTAATCTTCAAAGGTTTCGTGAAAATCCATTAATTGAAAAGTATTTGGGTTCACTTTGGGATCGGCTGTGGTAATACCGGCAACAAACGGGTCGTCATCGGCAATCGTACTCCAAACTGCATCTATAGCCTGTAGTTGGCCTTTAATCTCTTTTGGCGTACCAGAATACCCTTTGTTACGTTCAGCAAGCGAGTCTTTGATGAGGTCCACTGCCGTTAAACCTTGCAGTACAGCCACTTTTTCCACAAAAAATGCCGTAAGCCGATTGCTGGTGCTGACCGCTTCCGCGCCCAGGTTTTCGCCAATTTGGTTAGTTAACACACTTTGCACCGTGCGGATGGTAATCCAGGTTGCCCCACTCAAAGTAATGGTAACCAAAAAGATCATAATCGCCGTTAAACGGACAGTGAATGACCAGTTGCGAAAATCAAGCCAACGAAATATGTTATACCGTTTCATTGGTGTATCTCCTTAGCGTTTTAGGCTTTTACATCGACAAAAAATTATCGATCTTATGCCCCTTACGATTTGCGATTGTTATGTTCATCCAAAATCGTAAATCCAAAATCATAAATTGGTTTAGGGTCTTAGCCCTCATCTATCCCCAACTCTATCACAGCGTGTCCCGCAGACAGTTGCTTGCCTAATTCTTCAGCGGCTGTTTTAACCAAATCTTCCAGGCTGGTGGCAGCCCGCATTTTTTCCGTAATTTCGCGGATGGCTTGTTCGCGGCGAGCGCGGCGTTCTGTATCGCCCAATCGTTGAATAGACTGCACGGCTACGGCAGCCTGTCCGGCCAAAGCCACCAAACGACGCACCTCCGGCTCCGGAAAAGCGGTTGGTTGCTGGTAAATAGCGTTAATGTAGCCAATCCACTGCCCGCCAACAACCAATGGCACAAAGATGGTACTTTTTGCTCCAAAACGCTGGGCGTATAGGGTTCTAACGTTTTCATCCAGATCAGGATCGCCGGCAATATCTTCAATAATGGTAGGGCTGTCTGGACGCAACAACGTAGCGGCCGAGGCAAAGGCGGCTAAGGGATAGCGAGAGCTAACGGCTTCGGGTGAAAGTTTGGTCCAGCGGGCCAGAACATAGACCCATTCCGGCGCTTGCGCTTGAGTCCAGGCAACATCAAAGTGATTTACGCTGACGTTCTGCGCTTCTTGCCCAAACAAAGTGTGCCGGCGCAAAACTTTCACAATGTCATCATAGGATTGAACAGCGTTAAGCTCTGCGCCGGCCTGGTAGAGAATTTCTGTCTCAGATAAAGCCACTTCCTGGGCCAGATAGGCCCGGCGACTGGCTACCACCGCCCCCACCGATTCCAGCAACTGCTGAAAGACAAAACGCTCGCCGGGGCTGTAAATGTGCGGCTCTGTCCAGTCAAAAGAAACAAGACCTTGCCAGCGGTTGCCGCTGCGCAGCGGAAGCGTAGCAAAGGCGGCAATTTGCAGTTGAGACAAATATGTCCGCACATTTTCGTCAGAACGAAGATCGGTCTCTAAATCTGAAACAAATAACACCTCGTTGGGCGATTCTAGCCAGAGCTTTGAGGCCGAAAGCGGGTCAATTTTGCGGCGGCGATAGAGGTCCGGATCATCCGGCCTGATAGCGCCGTCATCCCAAACGGCTACCGTATTGGTAAAAGCAGGCTGGTCGTTTTCGTCTGTATCCAGATATTGTAAAACCAAACGATCAGGCTGATTGGGGGCAAGATTACGAGCCAGAGCCGTTAAAATCTCTTCCTCGTTAGTTGCCTGAGAGAGGGCGGCCTCAATCTGAGTCAGCATTTCCAGATGGGCGGCGCGTTGTTCTGCCAGGGCAATGTTTCTAAGGTTCTGCACGGCTACCGCCGCCTGACCGGCCAACGCCATCAACCGGCGGATGTCCGCTTCGGGAAAAGTTGTTAGCCGGCCGTATGTGGCGTTAATATACCCAATCCACTGACCGGCGGCCAGTAGGGGAGCAAAAAGGGCGCTTTTGGCCTTAAATCGCTCTAAGTAAACCAACCGCGTCTCCTCATCCATACGCGCATCAGTGGCAATGTCCTCAATTAGAACCGGCTCGTCAGGGCGTAAAATTTGATCGCTTGAGGGGAAATCTGCTATAAGATACCGCGAACTAAATGCGTCTGATGGATGTTGGCTCCATCGGGCCAGGATATTTGCTCCTTCAGGCTTGTTATCGCTTGTCCAGGGGTGATCAAAATAGCCCAATGTAACGGTTTGGGTTTGCCGGCCCAGCAAAGTAAATTTACGCAAAACAGTTACAATATCGTCGTAAGTTTGCGCTGCATTTAGCCTGGCGCCGGCCTGGTAAAGCGTTTCTGTGCGGGCTAATAGTTGCTCGCGTTCAATCTCTGTTTGCTTACGCGCGGTAATATCGCGGGTAAAAATTGTACTGCCGGCAACGTTTCCATCTTTATCCTTAAAAATAGAACCGCTCAGTTGCACATCCAGTATATGCCCGTCTTTGGTAAAGCGCCTGGTTTCAAATCCAAGAACTGTTCCCTCCTTAAACAAACGTTCCAGGGCCGTTCTGGTTTCCGGCTTGTTTTCTTCAGGTACAAAATCTATGCGTTTGCCAAGCAATTCTTCTTCAGACCAGCCAAAGATTTGGGTAAAAGCCGGATTTACATAAATAACCTGACCTTTCTCATCATAAATAACAATGGGGTCGGGCGATGACTCTAACAACAAACGGTTGCGTTCTTCGCTTTTCTGTAGGGCCTCTCTCACTCGTCTGCGCTCGGTAATATCGCTAACCACGCCATAAATAATATTAGATGTGCCCTCAACTTGTACCCGAGCGTTATCACGCACCCAAATCACCTGCCCGTCGGCTTTAACCATACGGTATTCTGTTATGCTATGGCGACCTTGTCCTAATTGCTCTGCCTGAGCTGCCGCAATCTCTCTGTCATCAGGATGAATTACGACCGAAGGCCAAAAATCCCAGTTGTTTAAAAACTTTTCAAGGGGATAACCTGTTAAATCTTCAACATTGGAAGAAATATAATGGTTTATATAAGAGCCATCTTCGGTTATCTCGCTCATGTAGATATGGTGACTGATAGAGGTGATAACGTGGCGGAAGCGTTCTTCGCTTTCCCTTAGCGCCTCCGTGGTGCGACGATCATCAATAGCCACCGCAATTTGACCGCAGAGTCCAATCAGCACAAGTTGGTCTTCTTCGGTTAGGCCGCCTACGGTGTCGCTTTGCGCATCAAGCACGCCCAAAAGCTCGTCGCCCAGTTTAATAGGAACGGCAATTTCTGATTTTGTATCGGGCAAGAGGGGGTTTGGCAGCCAGTCCGGCTCCTGAAACACATCGGAAACCAGCGTCGGTTCGCCATTACGGGCAGCGCGGGCCACCACGCTTTGTTCGGCGGCGAGGGCAATTTTATAACCGGCCTCTTTCATCTGGCGACCCGCATCGCCGGAACCTTCTTGCATCACCAGATAACTCTCTGCCTCCTGGTCTTTACCCCCAGAAGTGGCCGGGATTTATTCTAGCGTATAAACGTGAGTGTAGTAATAACCAAACCGTTCTTGCATCAGGTTAACCACCTGACGAAAGAGATCATCCAGAGCCGGAGCGGCTGCAATTTCTTGGGCCACCTCGGCGCTGGTTTGCACTTGACGAACGCGGCGGGCCAATGAGGCTTGAATTTGCCGCTCTAAGTGCTTGCGCTCGGTTAACTCCTGCTGAAGCTCGGCATATAGCCCGGCATTGTACAGCGCAACCGAGGCTAACTCGGCAAATTGCGTTAAAAGGTCAATCTCGTCCGGCTTAAACAGACGCTCCTCATCGGACGACGCCAACCCAATCATACCAAGAACCTGGGGGCCGGATTTAAGCGGTACGCCTATCCAGGCGTGCAACACATCGCGGTGGGGACTCCGGACGCGGTTTGGCAAGGTTTGATAATCTTCTATCCCCACTATCTGGCCGGTTTGCCAAACTTTGCCGGCCACGCCCTCGCCGGGTTCAAGGCGGTCGCCAATGCTTTGATCAAAATTACCAATACCCACCCGGGTTACTGTAGCAGACTGGTCCGGCTCTACCAGCGATATATACCCGTGGGGCGTATCCATTAACACCGCAGCCCGGGCCACAATAGATTCGAGTAAGTCTGTTATATTCAATCGATTCATCAAGGCCAGCGTAGTCTCATGCAGAGCGGACAAGTATTCGTTTCGCTCGTACATCTCTTCTCCCATTTGTTTGTGTCTAATCAGGCCGGCCAGGGTGTTTGCCACCGTTTCTAAAAAAGTTATTTCACGCTCATCACGGTAATGTCCCTCGTTTAAATAGAGAACAATTACCCCTAACACCTTCTCTTCTAACAAAATGGGAACGTTATAGTGTCCATGTGGCGCCATATCTTGGTACTGAATTTCATGGCGGTGGTCCACACAATCCGCAAACTGAATCTCGGCGCCGGCTGCCGCCCGGCCACACAAGCAGTGACCAAAAGGCACCCGGGCGCACATTGTCAGCAAGGGCGTAGCCAGATTCCGTTGCGCTTTTAATATCAGCAAATTAGTATTGTCTTCAACCAAAAAGATGCCGCCCTTGGGCAAGGCCGGCAACCAGGGTGTAGCCAGAAGCGCATCAAGCATACGTTCTAACTGTTCTTCCAGTGAAACTCTTTCTAATGAAATTTGCAGAATCTGGTTGAGTACGGCCTGACTCTGATAATTTTTCTCGATTTCTTCATTGATGCGAGCGGAAATACCTGTGTCGTCTTCGCCTTTTGCCGGGGCGACTACGGGAAGCGGGGATCCGGCTACAGACTGTAAAACAGTAGCGCGTACCTGTGAGAGTGTTTGCCACAGAAATTTACCGGCTTCTAAATTGGTGACAACCGGGGTAAGGGTTTGCCCCAAAGACTCAACTTCTGTTATAGGTTGCGGAGAATCGATACCCTGCGCCCACCGACGGGAAGTTCCATTATTAGGTCCGCTGAAAAGACGCAAGAGAGGTTCAGAAGCTTGTGTCTCGCATGCCTCTGTTACAGCCTTTAAGAGCCTGCGAGCAGAGGCTAAACGGCTATCCAGAGGAAAAGCCTGGTACTTTTCGTCATTCTCTGCCAATAGCCGCGCATAGGTTTTAGCCAAATTTGCCAGGTTTAAATTTATAAAGTTGGCAAACTCTTTAAGTGCTGGCATGCAACAAACTCCTTAATTTAGAAAAGAACAATTATTGTTTAATGTAATCCAAAACCCAATTTGTTGTTTTGTACCCGTTGAATTTACGAGAATTCCTGGAGGATATGAGAAGCCAGCGTAGAATTCAGCACAACTTCGCCATTGGCCACCTGCCGAATTGCGTTGGCAATTTTTACATAATTACCGCTACAATTCTTTTCAACATAACCGCGCGCGCCGGCTTTAACCGCTGCAATAGCATAACGGTCATCAGGGATGGATGAAACCCCCAATATCTTTATGCGTTCATTTTGGGTTGTTATAGATTGAATAGTTTTGATACTGTCTAACACGGGCAGATGCAAATCAATTAAAACCACATCGGGCAAAGCTTCTTTACAAGCGCTTACCGTACCCTGGCCGTCTCTAACTATATCGACTACTTTTATATCCGTTTGTTTGTCAAGAAAGCATTTCAGGTTTTTGGAAAATTCCAAATCGTTGTCGGCAATTAAAATTCTAATTGGTTTATTCATAATCAAATGCCCTTGCCCCAAAACGGTCAAAGATTTAGACTTTAGCCCCATACTAATAAAGTATAGAGGATAAACGGCTGGAGTTATAGAGGCAAAGGTACCGAAAAAAGGGGTCGAATCTAAATGACAAAGGTACTTACCCATTTTGCCCGAAAGTACCTTAAGTTCAGTATTCAGTATTCAGTATTCAGTAAACTGTGATCCACGGTCCCTGAATACTGATTACTATTTACTGTTTATTGATTACTGTTTACCGGCTATCAACCAGGCCATCCTTCACGGCCCTAATAGCGGCTTCGGTACGATTATTTACTTGAAGTTTTTGGAAAATTATTGAGAGGTAATTTTTGATG
>JAJRVO010000002.1 GCA_024277275.1 Chloroflexota bacterium | reverse complement strand
GTCGGGCTGATTTTTGTCAATGTAAGAGCAGAATTGGCAGAATTAACGAATCAAAAATCTATCATTCTGAAAATTCTGCTCTGAAATGCCCACAATTGCAACAATTTTTACACCCTAATTGTCAAACCGGGAATTGCTGATCGGCATACAAATGGTTGGGGCCGGCGGCTGTTTTGGTGACAGTCATTTTACTGGGCGGCGCTATATTCGCCGGTGTTGATAATATGAGGTTAAGCGATATAACCACGTCGCTAACTGTTACGCCGCTTTCCACGCATACAACTATGCCATTGCCGGCTAAAGAAACGATAGAGATCATCCCAGCCCTACTCCCCACCGATACCCCGCGTCCCACAAATAGCCCTTCTCCCGTTGCCACCGACACTCCTTTGCCGCCTACGCCAACCTCTACGCCCACCGGCACGCCAACCTCACCGCCTCCATCACCCACCCCGACCATTGTCACCGGCAAACCGAAGATAGTTATCACTTTGCCGGACGGCGAGACCTATGAACGCGGAGACAGCCTCAAGGTTGTGATATCCATTCAGGACGCTGACGGCGTAGGGAATGTTTTTTGGTGGATTACCCATGCCGGCGCTAACTCCGTCTTAATCAGGGGCAATCACTGGTGCAGTAACACCGTTGAGTGTCTCATCACCAAAGAATTTACCGACTTGCCATCAGGCGCATTTAACATTTTTGTCACAGCTTTTGATAATCTTGAAAACAGCGCTCTTGAAGATGTTCAGATTTTGGTACGGTGAGGGTTGGATATAAAATAACTTACGGAGAACTATTCAAAAAATCCTGGCTTTGCGTGATGCGTGATGCATAAATTTTCTTCACTTATACGCATCACGCATCACGCAACACGTAAAAAGGCTGCATAAATGCACGAGGAAAATCACAAACAAGCTGAACTCGCCAAAATAAAAATAATGGCCGGCGCTTTATTTTGGCTGGCTATAGCCATTTACATCCTGGCCTCAATTTTTGAGGAGCAATACATTTGGGTGGGTTTTGTAAGCGCCACCGCCGAAGCGGCTATGGTGGGGGCCATTGCGGATTGGTTTGCCGTAACAGCGCTGTTCCGCCATCCGTTGGGGCTAAAAATTCCTCATACGGCCATCATCCCCAGGCGCAAAGACGCTATCGCCGAGAACTTTGGGCGCTTTGTGCAGCGCAACTTTTTGTCAGAAGAGGTTATTTTTGGCAAGCTGCGCTCTATGAATGTTACCAAAAGCGCAACTGAGTGGATTAGTCAACCTGAAAACAGTAAATTAATTGCCAACCATGCCGCTGTTGGCATTGCCGCCGTTGTGCAGATCATGAAGGATGAGGACATCCAGGAGATGATTGAGCGCAGCCTTCAAAATCGAATTCAATCTACCCAGATTGCGCCGCTTCTGGGAAACCTTCTGTCGCTGGTGACATCAGGCAGCAGAAAGCAAGAACTACTGCGCGGAACGGTAAAACTCGGCGTTCACTTGCTGGAAGAAAATGGGGATGTTATTCAAGAAAAGATAGCTCAAGAAACCCCGTGGTGGTTTCCCGAACCCGTTGACAAGGCAATCTACAAAAAAATTGTCACGGCCACCCGAAAAACACTACGCGATGTCGATACCGACCCAAACCATCCCCTCCGCAAGAGATTCGACGCGGTGATAGACGGTTTCTTGGACGATCTGAAACACTCGCCGGAGGTGGCAGACAGGGAGGAGGCCATTAAGGCAGAACTGATACAGCACCCTGTGGTACAAGATTTTTCCTCCTCGTTGTGGGTTGACATTAAAACGTCCGTACTTGACCATAGTTCAGACCCTAACACAGAGTTTCGCAAAGCCATAGAGCATGGGGTAAATCAATTTGGCAAGGCGCTCCTGGAAGACGAGGTCTTGCTCGAAAAGATTAATCGCTGGGTGGAGGAAAGCACGCTCTATCTCATCAGAGAGTACGGCTACGAGGTTGAACGCCTCATCTCGCAAACCATCCGCAAATGGGACGCCGAGTCAGCATCCAAAAAAATAGAACTGCAAATTGGCAAAGATTTGCAGTTTATCCGCATCAACGGCACCATTGTCGGCGGGTTGGCCGGACTGGTCATTCATACGCTTACTTTCTTTTTGTAGAACCGCGTTTATTTGGTAAAAAACTATTTTAGAAAGCAATCAGTGAGCCTGATATATAGAATTTGGGCTGGACATATAGATAGTATCCACTTATAATTTAATCAGGCGTAACTTACATTGGGACAGACAACGTAATGTTAAAAAATATTACTATTGAGAATTACCGGCTTTTTGAGAAATTCCACTTAGAGGGAATGACTCATATCAATCTTTTGGTTGGCACCAATAATAGCGGCAAAAGCAGCTTACTTGAAGCGATTTATTTGCTAGTTAATTACAAGGATCCAACGGCTTTATTGAGGGTGCTTTTTAATAGAGGCGAATTTGTTATCAGGAAACATGATCAGCAAGAATTAGGACAAATTTCGTCAGTTTTTCGAGGGCATCAATTTCAAAAAGATCACAATGTTATTATCTCTAGCGAGAAGGATGAACAATTATCGCTTGAATATGCGTTTATTAACGATAATGAGACTTCTCGGCCTACACCAAGAGTAAATCTCACAGTTAGAGAGCGGCAACAGAGTATAGTCTCCGGCTTCTTTGAATTAAAAGATAGCATTTTTTCTGATGCTTACAGCGGGCCTGTAGTTTGGCGATTCAACAAACACCTTATTACTACAGAACGTCTGAACTATAAAAAAATAACCAACTTGTGGGATGAAATTGTTTTGACTCCTAAGGAAGATATGATTTTGGATGCACTCCGCATCCTAGAGCCAAATCTTGAGCGTATTGCCCTTATGAGTCAAACCACGCCTGAGATGAGTGTGAGGCTAAAGATTAAAGGGAACGAAGCCCCGGTTCCACTGGGTAGTATGGGCGATGGAATGTACCGAATTTTAGCCTTGACAATGTCATTAGTGAGTTCAGAAAATGGTGTGCTCCTGGTTGATGAAATAGATACGGGGTTACATTACAAAACACTCACCCAAATGTGGCGACTTGTAATTGAAACGGCCAAAAAACTTGATGCGCAGGTTTTTGCAACCACCCATAGTTGGGATTGTTTGGCAGCGTTTCAGCAGGCTTTAACGCAAACAGAAGAAAACGACCTCGGTACGGTCTTTCGATTAGAACGAAAAAACGGTCAAATTGATTATGTGGCCTATACTGGCGATGAATTAGCCGTGGCGATTGACCATGATATAGAGGTTCGGTAGTGAGCCGTAAATCTGATAAAAATTCCCATCTCCTGGTTGAAGGTAAAAATGACCAGCACGTCATTTGGGCTTTGTGTGAAATGCATCGGGTACCGGAAACCTTTGACGTACTTGTACCTGGAGACGGTGGAGTTGACGAAGTTCTAACAGACATTCCCATTCGTCTCAAAGAAGCAGGGTTACAATCTTTAGGTGTAGTTGTTGACGCTGATGAGGATATTAAAGCTCGGTGGGATAGCGTGCGAGGGCGCTTGCAAAAGGTCGGCTATTCTACCCCCAAGCAACCTCCTGTAGAGGGTTTTATTGCTTCGTTGCCGAGTCGCCCTAAAATTGGTGTGTGGATAATGCCGGATAATCAAGTGTCAGGCATGTTGGAAAGTTTTGCAACTCGCCTTATCCCTACAGAAGACAATCTCAAACCTGTTGCACAAGAAACTTTAAGAACCATTGAAGATAGGGGTCTTAATCGCTATAGATCGGTTTCTCGGCCCAAAGCCCTGATTCACACCTGGCTTGCCTGGCAAGAATTACCGGGGATGCCAATGGGACAAGCAATCACTGCGCAAGTTTTGCAACACAATCATTCTCTGGCAAATCGGTTTGTAGATTGGTTGAAAGCATTGTTTACTTGAGCCAAGCGAATTGGAAACGTTGAAAAAATAAAAGCGGAAACTCCTCAAATAGAGTTTCCGCTTTTGTCTTTTGGACATAGATGAAAAACTACTTGGCGCTGACGCCCTTTTCCTTCAAAGCCGCCTGTGCCGCAGCCAATCGAGCAATTGGCACGCGGAAGGGAGAGCAGCTTACGTAGTTGTTGCCGGCATAGTGGCAGAACTCAACAGAAGCGGGGTCGCCGCCGTGTTCGCCGCAGATGCCTACTTCCAGGTCGGGGCGGGCGGTGCGGCCATTGTCTATGGCCATTTTCATCAATTGACCCACGCCGTCCTGGTCGATGGTTTGGAAGGGATTCTCCGGCAGCACGCCTTGCTCAACGTATTCCAGCAAAAAGCCGGCTTCGGCGTCGTCGCGGGAGTAGCCAAAGGTCATCTGGGTCAAATCGTTGGTGCCAAAGGAGAAAAATTCAGCTACCTCGGCAATTTCGGCGGCAGTGAGCGCGGCTCGCGGAATTTCAATCATCGTGCCGAATTTGTACTCAACCTCCACGCCTTGCTCTTCCATTACCGCTTTGGCTACTTCTTCAAGCTGCGGCTGGATAACGTGCAACTCGTTGACGTGGCCGGTCAGCGGAATCATCACTTC
>JAJRVO010000225.1 GCA_024277275.1 Chloroflexota bacterium | reverse complement strand
AGCTAAAAGTCCACGTCACGGGCGACATCGGCTGCTACACTATGGGCGCGCTGCCGCCTTACGAAGCCTCGCACACTACCTTTAGTATGGGGTCCAGCATTGGCAACGCCTTTGGTTTTCGCCGGGCGGGACACGATAACACGGTGGCTATCATTGGCGATGGCACCTTTATTCACGGCGGCATCCCCAGCCTGATAGACACCGTTCATAACCGGGGCGATAGCACGATTCTTATCCTTGATAACAGCACCACCGGCATGACGGGCGGCCAATCGCACCCCGGCCTGGATCACACCCTGCAAGGCCACCCCACCACCAAACTTAATTTTGAGAAATTGGTGCAAGCCATTGGCGTGGAGTTTGTAAAAGTAGTAGATGCCTGGGAGCGCAAAACGCTAATCAAAACCATCCGGGAGGCGATGCGCTTTGAGGGGCCGGCGGTAGTTATTGTTCGCGGCCCGTGCCAATTAACCCCCCAAATGCGACAACGCAAGCTGACCCCTTTCTCCATCGACTACAACCTTTGCACCAACTGCGGGGCCTGCTATCGCACCCATTGCCCGGCCATTGTAGAAGGCGAAAAGGGACTGCCCACCATCCTGGCCTCCGACTGCGTGGCCTGTACCATCTGTGTAGAGTACTGCCCGGAGGATGCTATCCTTCAATTTTAGATTTTAGATTTTGGATTTTGGATTAAAGAAACATCCAAAATCCAAAATTAGAAAGGAATAGTTCGTGATAAACAATCCAAAATCAGAAATACAAAATCCAAAATCGGTTATTTTAGCCGGCGTGGGCGGGCAAGGGGTACTGCTCATCAGCGAGTTACTGGCCCGTACCGCCATTGCCGCCGGTTTTGATGCTAAACAGACGGAGATTCACGGAGTATCGCAGCGGGGCGGCAGCGTTTATAGTCACGTCCGCTTTGGGCCTCAGGTTTATTCGCCGCTTATTACACCCGGTCAAGCAGATTTTGTCTTGGGCGTTGAAAAGCTGGAAGCCTTACGTTTTGCCACTTACGTTAAACCTGGCGGCCTGATTATTGTCAATGACTATGAAATTATTCCCCGTTCAGCCGGAGCCGCAGCCGACAGCTACCCCCACCAGTCAATTGACTATCTCAAAGAAAAAGGTTTGCGGGTCATCGACATTCCGGCCACCAAACTTGCTTCCGAACTTGGTAATGTCCGCGTCGCTAATATTATTTTGTTAGGCGCGCTCAGCAAACAAACTTCTCTCCCTCAACAAGTCTGGCTTGACATTCTTAATCAACGCGTCCCTGAGCGATTCTTGGCAATCAACCAGCGCGCCTTTGCATTAGGGCAAGAAGCCGTAAGCCAACCGGTAGCGGTTTAAGAGGTTATTTGAGTAGAGGGGCCACTAATAGGCGTCGAGAAATTTGGTAATTCAACGTAGCCGTCAAAAAGGACGAATGACGAACGATGAACGACGGTAGACGAATGAAACAATAAATTAGGCGTGTTGTCGTCCGTCCATCGTTGTTCGTCCGGTTGAAAAAAACGTTCCAAACAATTACCAAATCATCTTGCGTCTTATAAAACTGGATATGAGAGTTCCTGAAAGATTATATGGCGTCAGTTAAATTTTTCACGCATCACGCATCACGAAAATCAGGCGTAATGCCCGATTATTAGCCATTAAAAAGACTTTCCGGGAAAGCTCTGGACATTACAAGGAGATAATTTATGTCCGACTTAAGAATAGATGATTTGATTTACGAATGGAATGATAAAGAGGAAAACGAAGACCATTTCCCGCCAAAAATAATGGTTACGGATGAAACGTTGCGCGACGGATTACAATCGCCCTCCATCACTCAACCCGATATTGAAGACAAAGTATCCCTGTTATACCTGATGAACGACCTGGGCATTTCCTACGCCGATTTAGGATTACCCGGCGCCGGTCCTCGTTTTAGAGACGAAGTGGCAATTATGGCTAAAGAAATTGCCACTCAAGGTATGAATATTCGGCCGCAGTCTGCCGCCCGCACTCTTGTGGCTGACATCGAACCGATTGTGAGCGCTTCCCAAGAAGCGGGCATTCCAATTGAAGCTTGCATCTTCGTTGGCTCTAGCCCTGTTCGGCAATACGTCGAGGGTTGGACAATTGATCAACTTCGTGGCTTAATTGAAGAGTCAGTTGGCTTTGCGGTTAACCATGAGATACCGGTTTTATTTGTCACCGAGGATACCACCAGAGCCAGACCGGAGGATCTAAAGGCGCTGTATAAAACAGCTATTGAAGCAGGCGCACAGCGCATTTGCCTGTGCGATACGGTTGGTAACGCCACGCCTCGCGGGGTTCGCGTTTTGACCACCTTTATCAGAGAGTTCTTGGAGGAGATGGGGGTCGATGTTGGTATCGACTGGCACGGCCACCGGGATAGAGGATTGGATATTGCTAACTCGCTGGCAGCCTTAAGTACCGGAGCCGACCGGGTTCACGCCTGCGCCCTGGGCGTTGGCGAACGCTCCGGCAACACGGCGATGGAACTGTTGTTGGTTAACTTGCGACTGTTGGGTTTGATAGACAATGACATCCACAAAATAAAAGAATACACCGAAATGGTCTCTAAAACCACCCGCACGCCTATGCCTTACAATAAACCTATTGTTGGCCCTGACGCTTTCCGAACCGCGACCGGCGTCCATGCCGCCGCTGTAGCCAAGGCATTGCATACGCAAGACAAGTGGTTGGGCGACATTGTTTACAGCGGCGTACCCGCCGATATGATTGGCCGCCGCCAGCGGATTGAAGTGGGACCGATGAGCGGGCTGCACAACGTTCGCTTCTGGTTAGAACAGCATAATTTATGTGTCAGCGACGAATGCATGGAAGCAATATTGGAGGCGGCCAAACGCTCCAGCAAGGTCTTAACCTATGATGAAATTGTGGCGGTAATCAAGAATTTAGAACCAGCGGCAGTGTAAAACAATACGTAACTACCTGGCAATACCTATTTGACGCTGAGCATACCGGTAATTAGTAAATGGTAATTGGTCCCAATTACCATTTACTAATAATCAGTTACCTGTAACAAAGTGTCAGACCAGGTGCAAGACAAGAAGTTACAGCATTACTTAAAATAAAGAGGCAAAAAATCTATGGGAATGACAATTACTGAAAAAATACTGGCCGCTCACAGCGGTCGAGATGAAGTTTACGCCGGCGAATTTGTCACCGCTAAAGTGGATTTGGTGTTTGCCAACGAGTTATCCGGCATTGTTACCCTGCGCGTCCTACGCGAATGGGAAGGCTTTGAACGAGTTTTTGACCCGGAAAAAGTAGTCTTTGTCTTTGATCATTTTACCCCCAATAAAGACATCTCAACCGCAATGATTGTAAAAGAGCTAAAGGCAGAGCTTGATCAGTACGGCATCACCTACTACGAATCGGGTCGAAACGGCATTGAGCACGTTTTGCTGCCTGAACTGGGTTTAATTGCACCGGGCGATCTAATCTTGGGCGGCGACTCTCATAGCTGCACCCACGGGGCCTTGGGCGCGTTTGCCACCGGCGTTGGCTCTACCGATATTGCCGCCGCGATGGCCCTGGGCGAAACCTGGCTTAAAGTACCAACTACCCTTAAACTTGTTTACCGCGGCCAGCCGCCCAAATGGGTGGGCGGCAAAGATTTAATCCTGCACACGCTGGGTAAAATCAGCGTCTCCGGGGCGCTCTACCAGGCTATGGAGTTTAGCGGCGAGGCCATTGATGCTCTAACCGTCTTTGACCGGCTAACGATGGCTAACATGGCCATTGAAGGCGGCGGCAAGGCCGGCATTTTTGCCGCCGACGAAAAGACTCTTGAATTTCTGGCCGACAAGGGCGGGCGAGAAGGCGTTGTTTACCACAGCGACCCCGATGCCGAATTTAGCGATGTCATCGAATTTGACGTGAGTGATCTTGAGCCGCAGGTGGCTTTTCCCTATTTGCCGGAAAATGCCCGTTCAGTTTCTGAGGCAAGCGATGTAAAAATTGATCAGGTGGTTATTGGTTTTTGCACCAACGGCTCATTGCATGATTTGCGACAAGCGGCGAAGGTATTGGAAGGGCGTAAAATCCACCCCAGCACGCGGGCCGTGGTTATTCCCGGCTCGCAAAATGTGTACAAGCAAGCCTTAAAAGAAGGTCTCATTGCAACCTTCATCGAGGCCGACTGCGCCGTTAGCACCCCAACGTGCGGCCCTTGCATTGGCGGGCATATGGGCGTTCTGGCTGCCGGGGAAAAATGCCTGTCTACCAGCAATCGCAACTTTGTAGGGCGTATGGGCCACACAGAGAGCGAAATTTACCTGGCCAACCCGGCTGTAGCTGCGGCCACAGCAGTCGCCGGACACATCGTCAGCCCGGAAGAAGTTGTCTGATTTTAGATTTGCGATTTACGATTTTGGATTGGACCTGACAAATCCAAAATCCACACAAGAAGCCGCATATGCACCAAATGACTCTAACCTTGTTCTCACGCTGAGCGTGGGAACAAGGTTGGGTGAGGAGAAGAGGGGAGAGGGAAAAATAGAAAATAATCCGAAATCCAAAGTCCACAATCCACAATCAAATCAGCAATCCACAATCGAAAATCTAAAATCCAAAATCACAGCGGACCCATTTGCCCAATCGATGGGCATTGAGTTGCTGGAGATGAAACCGGGTTACAGCCGCATGGCAATGGCTCTGCAACCGCACATGGTCAACTTTCACGGCACGCCTCATGGCGGAGCTATCTTTACCCTGGCCGATGCGGCCTTTGCGGCTGCCTGTAACTCGCACGGGCAGGTGGCCGTAGCCTTGAGCATGACCATCAACTACCGCGCCGCCGTTGCGCCAGACACGCGCTTGTTGGTCGAGGCGGTTGAAGAGAGCCTGGGTGGACGAACCGGCTTGTATCGCATGACCGTTACCGCCGATGATAAACAAAAGACACTGGTCGCGGTGTGTGATGGTACGGCGTATCGAAAAAAGGAGATGATTGGGGAGTGAGTCGAGACTGATTAATATTAAATGTAACTACCTAGCTGTGCCAACTTAGATGTTGAGTATAGCGGTAATTAGTAAATGGTAATTGGTAATTTGGCCCGATCACTAATTACTAATTACTAATAACCAATTACCCGTACTAAATCGCCGTATTTGGCTTAAGGTAGGTAGTTACTATTAAACCAAGGAGCACACTATGCAAATAAAAGGCAAAGCCTGGAAATTTGGAAAAAACATTGACACCGACGCCATTATTCCGGCTCGGTATTGCAATACGGCGGACCCGGAAAAGTTGGCCCCTCACTGTTTGGAAGATGCCGACCCCGATTTCGTCAAAAAAATGTCGGCGGGAGATATTGTGGTGGCCGACGAAAACTTTGGCTGCGGCAGTTCGCGTGAGGTTGCGCCAATCACCATCAAGGCCGCGGGCATATCGGCGGTGGTGGCGAAATCCTTCGCTCGCATATTTTTCCGCAACAGCATCAACATCGGGATGCCCATCTTTGAGAGCGAAGAAGCGGTATACAGCATCGACGAAGGGGACGAGATTAGCATTGACCCAACGGCGGGCGTGCTGACCAACCACACCAAAAACACCACCCACCAGCTTGAACCCTTCCCCGAATTTTTGCAAGACATCATCAGCCTGGGCGGCCTGCGCTACTGGGTTGAAGAAAGGTTAAAGAGCGCCGCATGATTGAGTTTGAACTGGATGAAGAACAGCAAATGTTCCGCGACCTGGCCCACCGTTTTGCGGAGGGGACCATTCGGCCCGCCGCGCCGGAAGCGGACGAAAAAGAGGAAATACCGTGGGAAGTTCTGAATCAGGCGGCTCAAACGGGTTTGCTCAACTACATGTACCCGGAAGAGTACGGTGGCGGCGGCGTGGAAAGCCTACTCACTCGCAGCCTGGTCAAAGAAGAAATCTACTGGGGCTGCGCCGGGGTTGGAACAACCGTTGGCGGCATTGATCTGGCCGCCACCCCTATTTTACTGGCCGGAACAGACGAGCAAAAAGCCAGGACCATTAGCCGCTTCTGCCAGATGGACAAGGTATCGTTGGGGGCTTTTGCCCTAACTGAACCCGGTTCCGGTCCCGACTCGGCGGCAATGCGGACAATGGCAGTCCGCAACGGAAACAGCTACATTCTCAACGGAACCAAAACCTTTATCTCCAACGGCGGTATTTCCGATGTGTACGTTGTGTTTGCTATGACCGACCCCGAAAAGGGCACACGGGGCATCAGCGCTTTTATTGTAGAAGGAGACCGTCCAGGCTTTTCGCAAGGCAAAAAAGAGAGAAAAATGGGCATTCGTTCCTCTCACACGGCCAGCCTTATTTTTGAAAACGTGGAGATTCCGGTCGAAAATCGGCTGGGCGAGGAGGGCGAAGGTTTTAAGATTGCGATGCAAACCTTCGACTCCACCCGCACGTTAATTGGCGTGGCGGCAGTGGGCGTGGCCAGGGCCGCTTATGAATACGCTCATCAATACGCCTATGAGCGAGAGCAATTTGGGCAGCCTATTGGCCGTTTCCAATCCATCGCCTTTATGCTGGCCGATATGGCGACATCCATAGAAGCGGCTCGTTTACTGGTTTGGAAAGCGGCGTGGCTGTATGACCAGGGTCAACCCTGTACCAAAGAGTCGAGCATGGCCAAAGCCTTTGCCGGCGATATGGCGATGAAAGTAACCACAGATGCCGTGCAAATTCTGGGCGGCTACGGTTACAGCCGTGAATACCCGGTAGAAAAGTGGATGCGCGATGCCAAAATTATGCAAATCTACGAGGGCACAGCCCAAATACAACGGCTCATTATTGCCCGGCAGTTGGAGATGGGTCGATAAGAGTTTAATGAGTTGGGTGAGTTTAGTGAGTTGGGTGAGTTTAGTGAGTTGGGTGAGTTGGGTGAGTTGGGTAAGTTGGGTGAGTTGGGTAAGTTTAGTGAGTTTAGTGAGTTGGGTGAGTTTAGTGAGTTATTAACTCATTAAACTCATTAAACTCACTAAACTCATTAAACTCTTAAACTCACTAAACTTTTTTACAGAAGAAATATATCTAAATTAGAACGAGGTGAAAGAACATTGAATAACTATAAAATTGGCGTTATTGGCGGCGATGGCATTGGCCCGGAAGTGGCCGACGAGGGGCTTAAAGTGCTAAAAGCGGTAGCCGCCGGTGCAGGCTTCACTTACGAAGCAGTTGAATACCCCTATTGCAGCGAGTATTATCTGGAAACAGGGGAGTTGGTTCCCGACTCGGCTATTGAGGAGTGGAAAACGCTGGATGCCGTTTTTCTGGGGGCCATCGGTCATCCCGATGTGGAGCCGGGATTAGTGGAGCGGTCGGTGATTATGGGATTGCGATTTGGGCTTGATTTGTACATCAACCTGCGCCCCATTAAGCTCTTTGCCGAGCATCTCTGCCCCTTAAAGGATGTCAAACCGGAAGATGTGGATATCGCCGTTATTCGGGAGAACACAGAGGGATTGTATGCTCAAATCGGTGGTCTCTTTAAGAAGGGAACACCGGACGAAGTGGCTTTGGTAGAAGGTATTTACACCCGCAAGGGAGTTGAACGAGCCATACGCTACGCTTTTGAGTTGGCCCGCGAACGCAACAAACAAAATAAAGTAACGCTGGTAGATAAGGCCAACGCTATCCGTCCGCATGATATCTGGACCCGCGTCTTTGCCGAGGTCGGTGAAGAATATCCCGATATCGAGCAGGATCATGCTTATATCGATGCGGCCTGCATGTGGATGGTCAAAAATCCCCAATGGTTCGACGTAATTGTGACACCTAACCTTTTTGGTGATATTATTACTGACCTGGGGGCGATGATTCAAGGAGGGTTGGGTATT
>JAJRVO010000020.1 GCA_024277275.1 Chloroflexota bacterium | reverse complement strand
TGCTAATACAATTGGCAATTGCTAATACAATTGTCAATTGCTAATACAATTGGGCAATATTTAACTGATTTATCTATAAAAATTTCTGATGATTTGACAACTTGATTGACTACCGCATAAAAGTGTACTATACTTTTGCGGCCACTGGTTGAAACTTAATAAAAACAAAAACTCCCTAAAAGTAGTTAGGAGGGCAACAAGAAAGTGACTAGTAGATTTATAGGTTGGTTACTTAACTTACGATGGCCTATGCGCTGGGCTGTTATAGGGGCGCTTGTGGCCATTGTAGCCGCGGTGACTTCTGCTGTGGGCGCAACGGGCTGGGAATATACCAACTCACCCGAATTTTGCGGCGAATTTTGTCACACAATGCCGCCCGAATATGTGGCCTACAAGCTCTCGCCTCACGCTCGCGTGGCTTGCGTGGATTGCCATCTGGGAAACGAGGGCGTGGTGCAAACGGTTCCACGTAAGGCAATGGAGATGAAGCACGTTGGCTATATGCTTTTTGCGGCTTACGAGCCGCCCATTTATGTTAAAAATTTGCGCCCGGCCCGCGATACCTGCGAGAAATGTCACAGCCCCGACAAATTCTCCACGGATACCTTTGTAGAAATCCAACGTTTTGAAGAAAATGTGGAAAACTCCCAAACGCGAACCTACCTGATTGTCAAAACAGGCGGCGGCAGCCGGCGCGAGGGACTGGGCCGGGGTATCCACTGGCATATTGAAAGCGAAGTTTATTACTATACCGACGACAAGCACAAGCAAACTATTCCCTACATACGAGAGGTAAGCCCCGATGGCCAGGTTAAGGAGTATTATGACGTAGAAGCGGGCCTGCCTCCCGATTTTGGCGAACAGGTTGAAGAAGAACTGCATCGAATGGATTGCATTGACTGCCACACTCGCATTTCTCACTATTTCCGCTCGCCGGAAGATGCGGTAGACGATGCCATTGCCCGTCACCAGATTGACAGAACCATACCTGAAATCAAAAAACATGGCGTAGACATTTTAGACCAGAAATACAAAACCATCGAAAGCGGCCTTAAAAACATCGAGTCTCTGGACGAATGGTATCAGGAAAACTACCCTGATTTTTATGCCGATAACCAGGACTCAATACAGCAAGCTATTGGGGAACTCAAAGAAATCCTAAAAGTAACTGTCTTTCCCAACCTGGAGATTGGGTGGAAGACGCATGCCAATAATGCCGGGCACCGAGAGTTTCCGGGCTGTTTCCGCTGTCACGATGGCAAACATACATCACCAGACGGTGAAACAATTCGGCTAGAGTGTAACATTTGTCACTCTATCCCCGAAGTTGTAAGAGAGGGTGGGGCCGCACCTGTGTTAAGCATCGATAAACCCGGCGAACCCGATTCTCACCTGGACTCTAACTGGCTGGCCCGGCATCGCTATAAATTTGACGACACGTGCGCAAGCTGTCACGATGTAAGTAATCCGGGCGGCACCGACGACAGTAGCTTTTGCTCAAATAGCGCCTGCCATGCTACAGAGTGGAAATTTGCCGGTTTGAACGCGCCGGCTATTCGAGACCTGGTGGCGCCGCCGCCGGTGCCCGGCTCTTTAGAACCACGCCCGGTACCGCATCCCATTGCGCCTCGCACCGATTGCCTGATATGCCACGGAGAAGATGGCGTGCGTCCCTATCCGGTTGAGAATAATCATCCTAGTTATGAGCAAGACCTTTGTACCCGTTGTCACCAACCGACTCTGAGCGATACGGAAACCACGCATGTGGTGCCGCGGATACCCCATCCGCTGCAAGGCCGGCGCGCCCAATGCCTTGTTTGTCACAGCCTGGACGGCTTTAAGCCCTATCCCATCAATCACCTGGGGCGAACCACAACCACCTGCGTGTATTGCCATAAAGAGATTACAGACCCCCAATCACTGGCTGTCTTGATTCCTCACCTGGTAGAAAATCACAAAGATCGTTGCCTGGAGTGTCATAGCAAGGACGCCGTAGAGCCTTTTCCCGACAATCATGAAGATAGAGAAATTGATACCTGTTTGTTATGTCATAATACCACAGAAAAGCATGAGGCTATTTCGGGCGCGACTCTAAAAACCGTTCCCCCCAGAATCCCCCATCCCCTTGAAGGACACGATGATTGTTTGCGCTGCCATGCTACTGATAGCATTAAGCCCCTGCCCACTCTGGGGCATGAGGGACGCACGGCGGTGATGTGTCAGATTTGCCACGAGCCGGATGATCCGTCGCTGGAAGATGTATCTGACCCGCCGACAATCCCCCATGAACTGGAAGGTTTGGATGATTGTCTGGTTTGTCATGCTGAAGATAGCTATATACCTTTCCCATCTACCCACCAGAAGCTTACGCCAGATACCTGCCAACTTTGCCACCAATTGGAGGAGGGATAAGACCTAAACATAACGCGGCAAGCCGCAAATTAACAATGAGCAATTAACAATGAACAAATGATTCTCGCGGATAACGCAAATGTTGCGAGGTAATACTATAAGGGGGGAGGTCCAAATTCGCTGTTGCGGTTGGTATCTCTCAGATTGAGTAAAAAGATAAAGTCCACCTGTGCCTCTGGTATTGGCGCGACACAGGCGGACTTTATCGCAAGGCTAAATAGCGACACAATTACTTGCCATCCATTTGTTGTGGTGTTATAATCCGGCCTCCCCTAATTTAGTGGTAATGAATTTTCTTAGCGTCCTGTAGGTTAGGATGCTACACAACCTTAATGTCACTTTTTGCCACGATTTACAAGAGGTTACCACTAAATTCGTATGGAATCAACGATGATCTACCCAAAAAATTAAAGAGATTATGGCGGCATTGGCACAACCGTCGGGTTTGATATGGATAAATATGTGGCGTAAGATTGCCATCTGATCCATCCTTATGGCCAGGACGGTTAGCGATGGTGAACTGACTTGGCAGATGTCGGCCTTACAGCCGGAGTCTTCAACCAAACACCTAAAACTCGGCGCTGCCATTATGTAAAAAAGATATGATGATTCAACGCGGAATTGTAAAAAATCCGGGTTTCATTAATATTTGTAAAATTTATGAGAAACTGATACAAACAGGTGATAAGTTGGCTGTAAACAACCATAGCATACAAAGTTTTGCAGGTTTATCTCACAAGCTAATCTTAAGTCGATATAATCTGTATATTTTGCAAACACCTGTAAGGAGTATATTAACGTGGCAAATGTAAGATGGGGTATGGTAGTAGACCTCAGGCGTTGTATAGGCTGCCATACCTGTTCTGTGGCCTGTAAAGCCGAGAACGCCGTTCCTTTGAGTGTTTTCCGTAGCTGGGTCAAAATTATTGAGAAAGGACAGCATCCCAACGTCAGCCGTTCTTTCCTGCCCTCAATGTGCAATAACTGCGAGGACCCAATCTGTGTACGTAACTGTCCCACCCAGGCAACCTACAGGCGAGAGGACGGCATTGTTATGCAGGACCCTCACCGCTGCATTGGTTGCAAGTACTGCATTGCCTCCTGCCCTTACGATGTGCGCCACGTCCACCCGGTTAAGCATTACGTAACCAAATGTACCTGGTGCCACCATCGGATAGACGTGGGTTTGGAGCCTGCCTGTGTTAACGCCTGTCCAACGCGGGCGCTGATCTTTGGCGACATCCACGACCCGGAGAGCGAAATCTCCAGGGTTCTGGCGGCTAATCCCGTTCAGACGCTAAAGCCGGATAGAGCTACTTTCCCCCACGTCTTTTACATTGCCGCCGACGCCGTGGCCATGCACACCCACGGGGGCGCGCCGCACATAGAAATAGAGGAAGACTGGTGGGGTAATTTATTTACCAGTTTGGGACTGAAAGATCATGAGAGCAAAGGCGGATAAATAAATGGAACAAGATGTCGTTGTTATTTACAATGTTTTTCATCACGCCCCACTGGGGTTGCCCATTGCCATATACTTTTATATGACAGGCTTAAGCGCAGGCTCCTTCATCCTGTCTACCCTGGCCTATGGCTTTGGTATGAAACGTTTCAAGCCTTTGGGTAAGATCGGCGTCGCTATGGCGGTATTTCTTTTGATGTTGGCGCCTACCATGCTGATTTTTGACCTGGCGCGGCCCCTGCGCTTCTGGCATCTCTTCCCTTACCTGAACATAACTTCCCCGGTAACATGGGGAAGTTTTCTGCTGACCCTTTATCCTATCAACTGCATAATTTACGGTTACTTTATGTACACCGGCGATGCCCTGGCAAACAAAGCCAAAAATATGTCGGCAGATGCAGCTATGTCCCCTGAGTTGAAAGACACGGTCGGTAAGTTGGAAGAACGCGCTTCATTTAATGCCAAGATGACCCGGATTTTTGGGCTGTGCGGCATCCCACTGGCCCTGTCCGTTCACGGCTACACCGGCTTCATCCTGGCTTTAAGCAAAGCCCGCGCCCTGTGGAACACCGCTTTGATGCCGATGCTCTTCCTGGTCTCGGCTATGGTCTCAGGTATTGCCATGATGATGATTGTGGTCTACATTCGGGATCGCTTCTTTATCAAAAAAGAAGATGTCGATGAAAACCTGCTCTTTGACCTGGGCAAGATACTGGTCGCCTCCATCGCCTTTGATCTGTTCCTGATCTTATCCGATGTGCTGGTCCTGTTGACCGCCGATAGCGAAGCGCACGCAGCAGCGATGCAGATTTTGGTTCTGGATTTTAAATTTCCTTTTATAGGAGTAGAGCTTATTGCGGGATCCCTGGTTCCCCTGCTTCTTTTGCTTGCCCCGCCAACACGAAACAAACGTTGGGCTGCCGCTCTGGCGGGCGTGTTGGTAATGATTGGCATTATGGCTATGCGCTATGTCATGGTTCTTGGCGGCCAGAACGTGCCACTTAGTTAGTATCTATTGTTAAGGAATGAGAATTAAATAACTGTCTCACGGGCAAGAAAAATACAATGGTAAATGGTAAATAATCAATTGTAAATGGTAAAGTAAAACTGGCATTTAAGCCACACAATACGGTATATAGTGCAAATGATCACTTTATAATTCACCATTTACAATTTACAATTTACAATTAGATCAGAACAAATGGGACAGAAGTTCTAAATTTAGTCAAGAGACTGAACCTTAAAAAATTGAAT
>JAJRVO010000019.1 GCA_024277275.1 Chloroflexota bacterium | reverse complement strand
GTCTATTATCTTTACGCCCCTGGGGCATTGCTGAGGACACATGCCGCAGGTAGTACAACGCCAAATATCTTCTTGCATCTCGGTCACACCGAATGTAGCCTCTCGGATTTGCTTGCGAGCGCTGAAAGTGGTCACTCTATTACAAGGGCATACCGTGTCGCATATTCCGCATTGATAGCAGAATTTGGCGGCGTCTCCACCGTTCGTTTTTACTTCATCTATGACCTCTTTGAAGGGGGCCAGGGGTAGAATCTCCATTATCTTTTACTCTTTCTGTGACATACGGGCAACAACATCCATTACCTGTTCCAATCCATATTTGTCTACCATTGACTCTAACCCTATCTCCACGTCCTCCAGCTTTACTTCTTCTTCGTCTACTTCCTCTTCCCTTTCTTCGTAAGTCAGGGCGTCAACATAGCACCACTGAACGCACAAAGGCTCTTTATCTGGATGGTCTTCACACATATCGCATTTGAGAGGAAGGCCGGAATCGGGTTCTTTGAAAAGGTCTCTGGATGGGCAGGAAGCCCGGCAAAAGGCGCACTCGTCGTATTCCTTGCCGTCAATCACATATTTGTCTCTGCCCATACATTCGGCTTCAGCATACTCGCCCGCGTATACCGGAACATATATGTCTTTGAGCGGGTAATGAATCACCCTAATACGAGACCTGGCCGGATTATTCCCGCTATATTGCGGCGCAGCGTGAAAGGCGGAGCAGATCATCTCACATGCCCGGCAGCCATTGCATTTATTAATATCAATCTTTATGTTTTTAATTATTTTTGTCTTTTTGTTACCCGTCACGATTATAGCCTCTTTCGTTTTATGCCGGCTCTATTTCCAGCAAGGCCTCTTTGGCTGGGATTTCTTCACCATCCGCCAAGATTCCCCTCTGAATAAAGTCTTGGCTCACGTAATCCAAACCTAATTCATGTAAGGACTCTTTAGTCGGAATACCCTCGTTATTCCACCCCTTGAATTTGTAATATGTATCCAAAAGCTCCTTTTCAAGTTCAGGGAATCTTTTCTTCAAATGATCCTCCGGCGGCTTTTCGTCTTTTCTTCTCATGCCTCGCCTAATATTGACGGCTCTGACCAAAGTCCGGTATCTTTTGGCTGCTTTGGATAGTTTGTCTTCATCCATTTCGATCCCGGCCCCGGCTGAGATGAATTTAGGCATATTGTGTATATGATAGGGAGGCTTTAGGTGAAATGACGACAGACCGGCGCACAATCCCAGGGCGTCATCAATGTAGTGCATCTTCTCCATCCAGTCGACAATATCACAGGTCATTTCGACAGTCGGGTAATAGGGCATTGAGTTTTCGCCGCGTGGTTCCCAATCCAGGAAATATTGCTTGAACCTGTCATCGGGAACCTGGAACCAGTCCTTTACAAACTTCTCTCTATGCTCTCTTTTGGGAAAAGGCGCTTGGGGAAATTGCCCTTCAATTTGGGTGATGTTCACCTTTGCGCCGGTACAATACATCAAAAAATAAATAGGGTTCAGCCATCCCAGCTTGAGGGGGAGTTGTTCGATTTTCTTGATGTTGTTATGCGCATATTCTTCTGCCCCATTGCCAATCTCTTTGGCCGCCCAATAAGTACCGTTGGCTAAAACATCTCCAATACCTTCCCGCCTGACAATTATGTCTAACAGGTAATAAAATCTTTCCTCGCTTCCATGCGCATTGTCGTCAGGCATTTCCGGAAAGTCTTTCTCGGTTAAAATGCCGGCTTCTAAAAGTTCAAGGGCAAATGCCATGACTTGCGGGGCAGAGTAGCCATCTACTCCGTACTCTGTAGCCCGCTGCGCGATTCTAAGTCCAAATTCCAGGCTATCGGACATGGCGCCCATAGAATAGGTGAGTTTGGTAAAGCATTTCATCATATACGTGGGTTGCCCCGGAGGCGCAAGTGTCGCTCCACATTCAAGCGGGCAGTTATAACAACTGATAAACCGCTTACGAAAAGATTCCATGCTGTCATACCATTGCTTGGCGATGTCGTCGTTCCAGAAATCTTTTCTGCGCAGGCGCGCATTTCCCCAGACAAAATTTTCGGTGTGCCACTTTTCATCGTGAATTTTCATCTCTTGGGGCGAGCCAAGTACGGCCAGAATAGGAATTACCCCTGGAATCGGATTCTCTTCCCTAAATTTGATATAGTTCAGCACATCCTTGCAAAGCTCTATAAATTCAGCCGGCCGGGCCACATTGATATCCTTTGTCCCGCGCACGGCGATGGCCTTTAACCTTTTGTCTCCCATTACCGCGCCTATTCCGCCCCGACTGGCGCTGGACCTGCCCTGCTCGATGGAAGCAAAATTAATCCTGTTTTCACCGGCCAGGCCGATTGCCGCCACCTGGACTTTCGGATCATTCAACTCTTGCCGAATGAGTTCTGCGGTTTCAATAGCGCCTTTACCCTGCAAATGAGCGGCATCGCGTATTTCTACTTTGTCATTGTTTATCAACAAATAAACCAGATTGGGAGACTTGCCGCGAAAGATCACTTTGTCATAACCGGCATACTTCAATTCCGGCGCCCAAAATCCCCCCATCATTGAAAATGCCATTAACCGGGTCTGGGGAGAAATGGTAGAAACAATGGTACGATTACAACCGGTAGCAGGCGTGCCACATAACAGACCGGCGGCAAATATCAATAGATTATCGGGAGAAAAAGGTTCAACTTCCGGGGGAACCCTGTCCCATAATATCTTGGCGTTGGTACCTAATCCACCCAAGTAAAGTTCGGTGTCTCTGGGGTCAGTTTCTACCCTTTCAATGTTTCCTCGGGTTAGATCAACCTCCAAATTAAATCCTGTTTCTGCATACCTCATTTTTAGCTCCTCTTAAGTATCTCTACACGGCCATCAGTCCTTCAATCCATCATCACCACCGAGCGAATACCTTCGCCCCGGCGCAGAGTGTCAAAAGCATCGTTGATTTGATCCAGGGGGAAGCGAGCCGTGACCAGTTCTTTCACTTTGACTTTGCCGTTGCGAGCCAGTTCAATTACCTTTGGATATTGTGAGGCGGGACAGCCCAAAGAGCCGACAATTTCCATTTCGTAGTACATAACGCGACCGCTCTTGAGGCTCATTGGTTTGCCGCTCCAGCCCACCAGGACCAGTCGCCCGCCTTTGCGCAGGCATGCAAAAGCCGCCTCTTGGGTAACGGGCAGCCCAATGGCCTCAAAGGCCACGTCTACGCCGCCGCCGGTGAGCTTACGGATTTCTTTGTCGACTCGCTCCACCTGGCTTGAGTTTATGGTAGCAACCGCCCCCAGCTTTTTAGCCCACTCCAGTTTTTCATCGGCAATATCAACGGCTATCACCTGGCCGCCTGCCGCCGCGGCCATTTGGACTACGTTTACGCCAATGCCCCCGCAGCCAAAGACTACCACGTTGTCACCCGGCCTGACCTGGCCTCGATTGGCTACGGCCTGGTAAGGGGTGGTGAGAGCGTCGGCAATGATGCAACTTTCAACCAGCGGCAGTTCTTCCGGTAGGGTAAAGAGAGTATGCTGGCTGACGGCGATATATTCGGCAAAAGCGCCGTCGATGTTGTTGCCAAACATAATCATATTGTCACAGACATTTTCGCGTCCCCGGCGACAGGCATCACATATGCCACAGCCGTAGACGGCGGGCAAAAGCACCCGGTCGCCCTCAGCCCAGGCCGTCACGCCCTCACCCAGAGCCGCGACTACCCCGGAGGCTTCGTGCCCCAGAATCATTGGGGGTTTCTTGACGGTGGGCAGGTTGTGATCTGTGTAGTGCAAATCGGTGTGGCAAACGCCACACGCGGCTATTTTGACCAACACCTCACCCGGCCCGGGCTCTGGTGTCGGTATTTCTTCAACTTTGAATGGTTGGCCGGAGCCATAGAACATTGCAGCTTTCATTTTATAATCCTCCCTCATTCAATTTTGGATTTTAGATTTTGGATTTTGGATTGGTCGGCAGCTAATAGTCCAAAATCTAAAATCGGAAGTCTAAAGTTTATTTGTCTTGCCACACTGGGGGACGTTTCTCCATAAAGGCGTCTAGCCCCTCGTGGGCATCGTGGGCTTGCATCATGTCGTCGAGGTAAAGTTTTTCAACGGCATCAAGGGCCTCGGCGAATGAGCCTGTTGCTCCCAAAGACGCAGCCTTGCGAGTATAACGCAGGATGCTGCCGCTCAGACCGGTCAGTTTACCAATCAACTCATCCGCGGCGGCTGATAACTCTTCCGGCGGCGCTACCCGGTTGACCAGGCCCAGCCGGTAGGCCTCGTCAGCCTTGATATTTTCGCCGGTCAAGAGTAACTCCAGAGCCAGGTTGCGGGGCATAAGGCGTGCCATCATCACCGCCGCAATAGGCGGAAAAACGCCGACCTTGATCTCCGGCTGCCCAAATTTGGCTCGTTCCGAGGCCACAATCATATCGCAGAAAATAGCCAGTTCGCAACCGCCGCCCAGGGCCGCTCCGTTTACCACGGCCAGGGTGGGGATGTTGAGTTCGTCCAGCAGCCGGAAGATGCGATGGAAACTATAAATCATATCATGCACCTTGTCGGCGGTGTGGTCGGCTACATCTACCCCGGCTGAAAAGGCTTTGCTGCCCTCAACCGCTTCAATCACCAGCGCCCGCACACCGGGCTGATCCTTAAGACTTTCCAGAGCCTCCACCATCTCGGCCATCATTGCCATATTGATGATGTTGAACGGGGGGCTGTTTAAAGCCAGACGGGCTACAGCGCCGTCAACTTGAAAATTGATAGTTTTGTACATTGCTCCCTCCAACAATTAATATCGTTTCTGATTATACTTGATCGTCTAAGATTGGGAAAAAAGTATGTCAGAAAAATTACGCTAAACGGAATAAGTAACACATAACCTTTTGATGGTATCTTCTCAATAATCCGGGGTAAATCGGCCTTGTATCGCACCAAATGCGATTTTACCGCAAGTTATTGAGAAGTCACCCTTTTGATGTCTTTTTCTCATAATGACCGTCTCTTCTATATGTTTAGAGCGTCATTAAAACGCGGGCAAGATACACCTTATCATAGCCCCATCAATTCAGACACTTTTGCTACCTCGATCTCGCTCAAAATAGACTGAG
>JAJRVO010000224.1 GCA_024277275.1 Chloroflexota bacterium | reverse complement strand
TAGTGAGTTTAATGAGTTGTTAGCTATCCCCGGTAAAAATAAATTGGGGAACTTGGGCTGATAACCGGCGTTAAGTGCGGCATTGCGTCCTTTTAACTCACCCAACCCACCTAACTCATTAAACTCCTATAAACTCTAATAACTTGGAGTAAGAGACAAGGCCCTTCGGGTTTTAAAAACCCGAAGGGCCTGTCTATTGTTTCCAAATTTTCAAGAAAGTACTTTATCCTTTTGGCTATTGAATTTGATACTTTGACATATTCACCCCTACTTGCAACTGTGTTATAGTAAATTCAAAGTATAAAAGAAATTCAATACGCACTTATTAAGGAGATATAAGATGATAAACTCAATGTCCACCGAAAATTCACCGCCAGTTCGCCCCCTGGCTACAAACCAGGCGTTGGTATCTCGCCAAAAGAACGCCTCCTTCCAGGCCCCTATGTTCGGCCTGAGCATAGTCAGCTTTATCCTGTTTATTGTCCTGCTGCGCCTGGGTGTTGTGCTGCTCTCAATAAAGGGTATAGCCCCGGTAGGTCTTAGCGCCAATGACAGTATGATGAAGCTGGTGACAATCTTTTTCTCAACCATAGGCAACATCCTGGCTACCGGCGCTGTAACCATCTTTCTGCACGAGATGTTACACGCTTTAATATCCCTGGCTTACGGGCATTGGCCCCGTTTTGGACGCGGTAAATTTGAGTATGTTGGCGCCGTTTGCGACGGGCGGTTAACGCCAAATCAGGCCGCGTTCATTAGTCTGGCCCCGTTGTTCATCCTTAGCCTGGTTATTATGCCCTTGTTGCTGGTTCCCACCCTTAAGTTTTTTGCCCTCATTGCCCTGGCCGGAAACATAGCCGGTAGCCTGGATGATGTGTGGCTGGCCTACCGGGTCTGGGAAGTATAAATATTTAGCAAACCCATCTGAGTGTACAGGTTCAGTAAAATCGGGGGGGTGTTATTGCCGGGGAACAAAGCAACCAAAACAATCCCCGGTAACATCGCCACACCAGGAAATGAGTAAGTAATAACGCTTCAACTGCTCGCAGGATGTATTGTATGAATCCAAAAAGGAAACCATCTCGTGTCATCGGCCCGCTTTGCGGCCTTATCATCGTCTCGCTCTGGATGTGGAGCGTGAGCAAAGCCGCCCCGTTACCGGCCACTCTCTCCGCCCAGACCATATCATCGCCAACCACCATCTCCAGCAGCGGCAACGATGCCACCCGCCCGGTGATTGCCGTAGATAACAGCAACAACCTGTACGTAGCCTGGGAGCAAAATGGAGAAACAGGCGGAAATAGGGACATCTTCCAATCCTCAAACAGCGGCAGCGGTTGGTCAACCCCCGCCTCCGTATACGCCTCGTCTGATAACTCGTGGCGTCCGGGTATGGCAGCCGGGCCTAACGGCGACATACATATTATCTGGAAGGAAGAAACCGTGTCTACTGTTTATACCACAGTCTATCAAAAAGGGTTAGCCCCAACCACACCCATAAGCATCACTCCTGTCATCACCCTGGCCACTGCCCACGATATTGCAGTAGATAGCGCTAACACGCCCCACCTGGTGCAACAAGGCAACAAATCAACTACCTCCACCACGCCCTACGATATTCTGTACAGCCAGGGCGCTGTTGCGGACACACCTGTTTACACCGGCGGCTCGGGCACAGGTTCCCAATACCCATCTATCACAGCCGATAGCCAGGACAACCTGCATCTGGTCTGGCAGGAGACTGAAGGCGGCGCAGACGGCGTGATTTACTACAGCCAGGGAGTAACCGGGAGCGGGTCTATATCGTGGATGACGGCGACCCCCATACCAACCTACAGCGTGGTCATCACCGATGCTGCCCGGCCATCTATAACGATTGATGATAACAACACCCTGCACCTGGTTTGGATAGACCACCTGAGTAAAGCTGAACAATATATCTATTACGCTCGCTCTCCGGCCACGCCCACAACCTGGATTACCCCCACCCGGATTATGACCCAGTCAGTTGGAGTTAACGATGCTTCTCCTTCCTATGTAGCGCCTGTTATCGCGGTTTTTAGCGATACCATTTATGTAGCCTGGCACGACAACACGAATGACTCCGGCAGTCTGGAAGATATTTACTACACCTCTTCTACCAATGCAGGCACAACGTGGGCCACGCCGGTTAACGTCTCTAACTCTGACAACGTGCAATCGCTCCACCCTCAAATTGTTGCGGATGGGCAGGGTGCGGTTCACTTTGTCTGGCAAGAGAAAGTAAGTGGAAAATGGGAAGTACAGTACGCCCGCTCTCAGGCAGGCGGAGTCTTTCTGCCCATCATCGTAAATAACTCTTAAGGAGCCATCTATAGCGGGACTTTACACACCCCGGACGACGCCCGACCTCGTTCCCAAACTGGAGTTTGGGAACGAGGTCGGGCGCGATTGGAGAACAGTAATGAAATTCAGCAAAACAGAGTGGATTATATCCGTAGGGGCAGTTCTGGGATTGTTCCTGGCTGCAATTGTCATTGTCGCCTTAGCGCTGGGAGCAACGCGCCGGGTATCGGCCCGCCCACCCGTAACTTTGCCTCAACAAAACGCCGCCGCCCTGACCACAACGGCCAAAGATGCTTATCCGGCCGCCGAGGCCCTGGCCCGCCGCTGGCATGACGATGCCCAGTTAAGCCGGATCACGGCCGCCTGGCGACAGCCTACCGAAACGCAACTGTTAACCGGCAAAACAAGTTGGGCCTTCTATTTTTACTCACCGTCTGTCCGGGAAACCTACATTGTTTCGGTTGCGGGCCAAACAGCCCGCCAGAGCCGGGTCAGTCCGGCCCCTCAGGTTCCACCTACCATCTCGTCAAACTACTGGCAAGTGGATAGCCCCAAGGCCATTCGTGATTTTCTTGAACACGGCGGCCGCCAATTTTTGCAAGAGCATCCGCAATCAAGCGTGCATCTTCAACTAAATGTTTCAGAAAAGGGGCAGGTTGAATGGAGC
The DNA here is from genome assembly GCA_024277275.1 of Chloroflexota bacterium. Classification (GTDB taxonomy): domain Bacteria; phylum Chloroflexota; class Anaerolineae; order 4572-78; family J111; genus JAJRVO01. The sequence continues at coordinate 1,652 of JAJRVO010000224.1, read as the reverse complement.
GTCATCGGGCTATCGGCTCCCGACGAGCCAACGGTGGTCTTCTTTTTGAATGCAACAAGCGGAATGAGCGGGTAGATGAAACAGAAGGGCATAACTATGAATGCAATCGATGAACCTGATAACAAGACATATAATCACCGCCATCAAGGGCAAAGCTTGGTAGAAATGGCCATTGCTCTACCCATTTTGTTAATCCTGTTCCTGGGTATGGTTGAAGTGGTTTACTATATGTACGCCAACATCACCGTACACAACGTTTCCAGGGAAGCGGCGCGGGTGGCAATTAAAGAAACCACCGACCACAACATCAACGACTGGGCTACGCTGGTTATGTCGGACGTAGTAAAATCGTCGTCGGGCAGTTTTTTGCAACCAAGCAGCGCCGATGACACGGTTGTAGTAGCCAAGATCAATGTAGACCTGAGTGGCAGCTTAACCTGTTTATGCACCTCGGGCGTATGGCCGGCCAACGGCCAACAGGGGCCGGACATTGCCAAATCGCAACTGTGCAACGCCTCTAACCAATGTACCGGTCTGGCCGATGTTCAGGCCAAAATCACCCAAATGCAAGGAGATTTGGGGCACACTTCTGGTTTAAAGGACGACACTTTCATTATGATAGAATACGTTCATCGCCACCATCCTATTATTGGCCTGACCGTGGTAGCCCCCGATGGAGTCACGCTTTACTCGTCTTCTACTATGCGCCTTATTGGCCAATAAAAATTCATCTTCACAAAGTGTCCATTATTCATCATTTTATGCAAGGAGTACACAATGAAAGCAAAATTAATAAGATATTCAAAAATTCTAATCCCTCCGCGCAATGAAGCAGGGCAATCTATTGTCATTGTTGCTCTTGCCTTTGTGGGCCTGATGATTATGGCCGGCCTGGCTACAGACGTAGGTATCTTGTGGTATAACAAAAGCGAGCTTGACGCCTATGCCGATGCCGCCGCCCTGGCCGGCGGCGAGGAATTAACCCGAGCCGACCCGGCCCGGGAAAAGGCCGAGCAATATCTCTATCTAAACAATGTCATTAGCGGCACCAATGGGATCAATGTCGATATAAAATTTGGCCGGAACAGAATTGATAACGACGTTATTGTGGTAGACCTGTATAAAGACCAGCAGTTGGCCATTATGTCTCTGGCAGGATTCAAAACCGCTCGTCTGCGTTCTCACGCCGCTGCGTTTGCCACCACCTGGGCCACCGAAGACGCCTGGAGCCTGTTTAGGGGCGGGTGCGGCCGCACCGGCTACCGCAGCGAAACCGGCTCCTACACCGAGTCTACCGACGGCAACTTTAAAGTAGAATATTACTGGGGCTTCCGCTGGGATTTAAAGGGCGACACCGAAAATCATCGCTCTACCCCGGTTGTCGCCATGCACCCGGCAATTCTAAACAATGAACCCATTGCCTATGTAGGCACAAACGGCGGGAACAAGGATGGCACCAACGGCGGGGTACTTGCCTTTAGCGCAGTTACCAGCGATACCCTGTGGTACGCAAACCTGGGCACAATGGTCCGCTCTTCGCCCTACTTTCTTGACGACCCCGCCGTTGTTGCCAACTTCGGCAATCCCCACACAAACATTCCGGCGGTTATAGTTGCCGGCCACAACGGCCACGAGTACGCCATTAATGCCTT
>JAJRVO010000223.1 GCA_024277275.1 Chloroflexota bacterium | reverse complement strand
TCTAACCGTCGAAATCTTGAGCGCCGTAGAGCAAGGCGGCATGAGCCTGGCTGCTGCCTATTCAGTGGTTTTGATCACCATTGTGCTTATCGCCATCGGCTTAACTTATCTCATTTTAGGCCGTACTCTGGGCAGCAGCGGTCAACGGGTCGATTTGAGTGTGTGACGCCAAATGATGAATGATGAAAGCGGAATGATGAATCAGAAGAAAAACTCATCATTCATCGTTCATCATTCATCATTTCTTTAGGAGAACCTTAGTGACTTTTTTATTACTCGAAAATCTGGTCAAGGAATTTGTAGGGCGAGGCGGCGAAGGCATTGTCCGCGCTGTGGACCAGGCCAACATTGTCATCGAGGAAGGGGAATTTGTTACCCTGCTTGGTCCCTCCGGCTGCGGCAAAACAACCACTCTGCGCCTGATTGCCGGTTTTGAGTTTCCCACCGAGGGCCGCATTGTTCTGGATGGGGAAGAAATTAACCAGCAGCCGCCCAACCAACGCGATATGGCGATGGTCTTTCAGAGTTACGCCATCTTCCCTCATCTGAACGTTTTTGAAAATATCGCCTATGGCCTAAAAATTCAACGCCTGGGCAAAAAAGTAATTCAAGAAAAAGTGCGGCAGGTACTAGAGTTAACCGAACTGACCGGGTTGGAAAATCGCCCTCCCAATGCCCTCTCCGGCGGACAGCAGCAGCGCGTGGCCCTGGCCCGCGCCCTGGTGATGGAGCCAAAAGTGCTGCTGATGGACGAGCCGCTCTCCAACCTCGACGCCAAACTGCGCGAAATTATGCGCACCGAAATTCGCCGCATTCAGCAAACGCTGGGCATCACCAGCATTTACGTAACCCACGACCAGATTGAAGCAATGACCCTCTCCGACCGGATTGTGGTGATGAACGAGGGCCGCATTGAGCAAATCGGCCCTCCGCCAGAGATTTATCGCCGCCCAAAACCGCCTTTGTGGCCGACTTTATCGGCAGCACCAATTTTGTAGAGGGTGTGGCCCGTGGCGTTAACGGCGACACCGTGACCGTAGAAATCTTTGGTCGAACCCTAACCGCCCCCCAACCCGATATCCCTGTCAGCGAAGGTCAGGCTGTTAAATTGGTCCTGCGCCCCGAAGCTATTCAAGTTGTTGAACAGGGGGGACAATATCAGGGCGTTGTGCGCTGGTCTTCTTACCTGGGCAGCCTGGTTGAGTATCAAGTTGAAGTGGCGGGTCAAACTCTTTTCATTATCGACTCCGACCCGCGCCATACCGTCATCCACCCTCAGGGACACGAGGTTGGGGTGCAAATGTTAGAAGACTGTCTCTACATTTTGCCGGGCGAGGAATCGGCTTAAAATCGTGAGCCGGATTTGGCCAGACAAATCTCTACCAGACAAGCCGCAGCGCCGAGTCTACACAGATAAATTATGATACCGTCCATGTGGAAAATTCAACTTCCACATGGACGTTTTGCTTTACGTGATAGAGGAATAATAATGACTACCAACTCTAATTTCGACATCATGATGATCGGTCACTTTGCCAAAGACCGGCTGGTTGTTGACGGCCAGGGCGAAACCGCATCCGGCGGCGGCGTCTATTACGGCAGCGTGGCGCTGCGCCGCCAGGGGGTGAATGTGGCTATTGCCACTCGGTTGCATCCCGATGATTTTGCCCAATTGGAAGAACTGAAACAAGAGGGCGTACAGGTATTTGCTACACCTGCCCCACAAACTTCGGGCATAGAAAACATCTACGACTCGACGGATATGGAGCGGCGGATTTGCAAACCTTTGGGCTTTGCCGGTTCTTTTCAGGCTGCAGACATTCCCGATGTATCAGCTCGCATCTACGCTATTGTGCCCATCATTGCCGGCGAAGTGGACTTACCCCTGCTCAAAACACTGGCGACACGCGGGCAAGTGGCCCTGGACGTACAGGGCTTTGTGCGAATCAGAGAAGGCAATGATCTGGTCTTTAGGCAATGGCCGGAGATGAAAGAAGGGCTGGCACACGTTACATATCTCAAAGTAGACCGAGCCGAGGCTGAGTTACTGACCGGCCTAACCGATCTGACGGCGGCGGCTCACCGCCTGGCCGAGTACGGTCCCCATGAAATAGTTATCACCCAAACATCCGGCGTCACCGTTTACGCCGAGGGACAAATTCACCAGGCCCCCTTCACGCCTCGCTCTCTGGCCGGGCGCACCGGACGGGGCGACACCTGTTTTTCTACTTACCTGGGCAAGCGACTGACAGGCTCGGCGGCGGCGGCTACTCGGCTGGCGGGGGCTGTCACCACGCTAAAACAAGAACAACCCGGCCCCTGGCGCGGCTCTCTGGCCGACGCGGAAGCGCTGCCGGCTAAGTGACATCTTATGATAAAAGCAATCACATTTGATTTTTGGGACACTTTGGTCATAGACGACTCCGACGAGCCAAAAAGAGCAGCTCAGGGACTCCCCGGCAAAACCAAAACCCGGCTGCAACTGCTAACGGCTGAAATAAGACATCACCACCCCCGGATTGAACCCGAGTGGGTACAGGAAGCCTTTGACTACGCCAACAAACGTTGTCGCCACTATTGGAAAGTCGAGCATTTTACACCGCCTGTTGCTTCACGCTTGCAGGAGGCGTATGATTTTTTGCAGCTTGATCCCACGCCGGGCTTTCACCATGTTGTGCGTGAGATTGAAGAGATGGAAGTCAACATTCCACCCGATTTTACGCCGGGCGTTCATCAGGCGCTGGCGAAACTGGCCCAAAGCTACAAGTTGGGTATCATCTCCGACACCATCCACACGCCGGGTCGAGGACTGCGCCAAATTTTACGCGCGGAAGGACTGCTGCAATACTTTGAGCATTCCGTTTTCTCTGACGAGGCCGGAGTATCCAAACCGGCCCCGGCTGTTTTTGAGCAAGCTTCAGTTGGACTGGGAGTTCCCTTAAATCAAATTGTTCACATTGGCGACCGCGAAAGCAACGATATTGCCGGGGCGTTGGCTGCGGGTATGTTAGCCATCCTCTATACCGGCGTCATTAATCGCGGCAGCGCTAACAGTCAGGCTACGGCCATCTGCCAAGATTACGCCGAACTGCCGGGCATTATTGAGCGGTTGGAGATGATGTTGTAAATTGGAGGCTAAGGCTAAGGCCAAGGCCAAGAGTTTTTCCTTAGCCTTAGCCTCCAAGACTAATCTGGCTGTTTCACAGTTTTCAACAAGGTAAAAAATGACTAAACAAGAAGATATTCTCATCATCGGCGGCGGTGTGATTGGGGTTTGCGCAGCTTACTACCTGACGGTACAGGGTCAGCCGGTGACGCTGGTTGAAAAGGATGACATCTGCGCCGGTAGTTCCTACGGTAATGTGGGTTGGATTGCCAACGGTCACGCCATTCCGCTGGCTGCGCCCGGAATGTTGACTCAAGGGCTAAAGTGGTTGCTAGACCCCGGTAGCCCCTTTTACATCAAGCCGCGCCTGGATTTTGATCTCATTCGCTGGCTGTGGCAATTTGGCGCCGCCTGCAACAAAAAACAGATGCGCCGGGGCATCCCCACGCTACTGGCTCTGAGTCGAACCAGTACTGAACTATTTGAGCGCCTGATTGCCGATGAGGGCTTGGATTTTGGCTTTGAGCGCAAAGGGTTGCTACACCTCTTTACCGACCGGCATACTTTTGAGAAAGCAGCCGAAGAAGCTGACCTGCTGGCCGAGTTTGGCGTGGAAACAACCGTCCTTGACCAGACCGGCGTACGGCAGATGGAGCCGAATGTGCTGTCTGCCGTGGCCAACGGCATCTACTACCCGGATTATGCTCATCTAATCCCTGACAAATTTGTGAAAGAAGTAGCCCGCGCTGCCGAGGGTCGAGGCACGCGTTTTAGCGCAAATACGGAAGTGTTGGGTTTTGAAACATCCGGCCGGCGGATTTCGGCGGTAGTCACCACGCGGGGCAATTTTAAACCGGACCAGGTTGTGCTGGCTGCGGGGGCCTGGTCGTCACTTTTAGCCCGTAATCTTGGCTTTAGATTACCGATGCAGCCGGCCAAAGGCTACAGCGTCACCTTTAAACGCCCGCCTACTTGCCCCAGCTTGCCGCTCTCGCTGGATAAACACAAGGTGGCCGTAACCCCAATGGGCGATATGCTTCGCTTCAGCAGCACCCTGGAATTGGTCGGTTTTGATGACTCAATTAACCGGCGCCGGCTGGCTGCCACCCGTCAGGCAGCCGGCGAGTACCTGCCCGATATGACAGACCTGGAACTGCTGGAAATTTGGCGTGGCTTTCGGCCCGCCTCTTCAGATGGCTTGCCCATTATCAAACGCAGCAACCGTTTTGAAAACCTCATCCTCGCCACCGGCCACGGGATGTTGGGCATAACCCACGGGCCAATCACCGGCAAGCTGGTCTCGCAAATCATCGCTAACAATCCACCAGATATCGATGTGGCAAGTGGCAGAATTTTGGCTTAACTCTTTTCTTGTAATCTCTTGGCCATATCAACAAAAAACCGGATCGACTCCGGGTTGCGCATTGCGCCGGGATTAGCCGCTTTTTCAACAGACTGCCCCAGTAGAATTTTGCGGATGGGGATTTCCATTTTCTTGCCGCTTAGGGTGTAAGGCACTTCTTGAACGACAATTATTTCATTGGGTACATGGCGGTGAGAGATGTCGGCCCGAATCTTCTGCTTAATTTTCTTTTCCAGACTCTTGCCAAGTTCAACGCCTTCACGTAATACCACAAAAAGGGGCATATACGACTCGCGGCCCAGGGCCTCCAGGTCAATCACCAGGCTATCAACCACTTCGTCCAGGCTTTCTACCGCCTGATAAATCTCGCTGGTTCCCATCCTAATGCCCTGCCGGTTGATGGTTGAGTCGTAGCGGCCATAAATTACGCAGCCGCCGCGTTTATTGATTTTAATCCAATCGCCGTGCCGCCAGATGCCGGGGTACATCTCAAAATAGCTGTCCCGGTAGCGTTGGTTATCGGGGTCGTTCCAGAAGAAAAGGGGCATAGAGGGCATCGGCTCGGCGATGACCAGCTCGCCCACTTCATCTATCACGCTTTCACCGGCCTCGTTAAAGGCCAAAACTTTGGCCCCCAACGTAGCGCCTTGAAGCTCCCCGGCGTGAATCGGCAATAAGCGACACCCCCCAACAAACCCGGTACACAAATCAGTGCCGCCGCTAAACGATTCCAGGGCCAATTCCCGGTTTATATTGTCATAAATCCACTGAAATCCGGCCAGCGACAGGGGCGAGCCGGTAGAACCGACCGCTTTGATACGGCTGAGGTCGTACCGTTTGCCGGGCCGGTTATTAGCCTTAATGCATGCCGAGACATAGGCCGCCGCCGTGCCAAAGTA
>JAJRVO010000018.1 GCA_024277275.1 Chloroflexota bacterium | reverse complement strand
TTGTCATAATTGTTTCATCAAAATATCACAACCGGTAGATACACTACGTAAGGATTGAGATGATTCGGTAATTGTTTGGAGCGTTTTAATCAACCCGACGAACGACGAATGACGAACGACAAAAACCCGGCGCTATCGTTTTATTCGTCCACCGTCGTCCGTCGTTCGTCCTATTTTACGGCTACATTGAATCACCGAATCATCTCGGATTACAAAACTCACAAAGTAATGAAAGGAAATCAGCAAAGATGAAAGCGCGACGAAAGCAAAGCAAATTCACCGGCAGCGCAAAAATAACCCTGGCAACTCTCAGCGTTGCCACTTTTATTGGGGGCTGGAATCTGATTGCCCGCGTAGAGAGTAAAGATGCCCAGGCCAGCGAACCCGCGCCTGTACCGTTGCCTCCCACTCCCTTCCCGGCTTCCAACCTCTCTGCGCCTATCCCAACATCCTGGCCCACCATCCCGCCTTTAGCTACTCTACCGCCAATCCCAACTCTGGTTCCAACCTTCACCTCGCAACAACCGGCCTCAGTCGCACAATTAGAGAATCAAACCGGAGGACCGGCCGCAAACGTCGAGCTTGCTCCGGTGCAAATTGCCCCTCTTCCAACTCTGATCCCTTTGCCCACCCTGGCCCCGTTACCCTCTATACCTGCTCCGCCGCCACCGCCGCCGCCTGTTCCTGTTTGGAACGGGAGCAATAGCAGCGGCGGGTCATAAGGGACGCAAGATATTTCAAACGAATAGAGAAACGTTTTTAATAATCCAAAATCTAAAATCCAAAATGGATTCACAGGAGAACATTATGGTAGCTCAATCTAAAATTTCAACCCAATCAGACGCAAAAACTTTGCACAATGTGATGTTGGTTGGTTCTGGAGTCTTTTTTGGCAGCGTTGCGGCCCTGGTTGCCTTTTGGCTCTGGTTTGATTATCAAACCGATCCCCAACGCAGCCTGTTAGCCATTTTAAGCGTCAACTTTGTCGCCGTTATGCCCGCCCCGCTAAAAGAGTATATAGGGTACCAGGCTCAATTGATGGGGTTGCCCCTCACCGGCCAAACATCTGCTTTTTGGTATATGGCTCGGGCCGGGGGAATTGTCGGTTATTTGCTGCTGTGGCTTTCTACAGTTTGGGGGTTAACTCTTAGCTCCAGGGTAACTTCCGGTCTGGTCCCTGCCCCAATAGCCTATGGCTTGCACGAATTTCTTTCTATCCTGGCTATTCTCTTTTCCGTGCTTCATGCCGTTGTTTTACTGGGCGATGAATACATCAGCTTCAATATTTTTCACCTGGCTATTCCCTTCACCGCGCCTTATGAACCTCTCTGGACAGGGTTGGGAACCATCGGCCTTTATTTTAGCGCGGCAATGACCGGCAGTTTTTACATCCGCAAGCATATTGGGCAAAAGGTGTGGCGAGCCTTACACTATTTTACATTTGCTGCTTTTTTGCTGGTGTTGGGACACGGTATAATGGCCGGTACAGATAGTTCGCTGGCAGTGATAAAACTAATGTACCTGGGAACAGGTTTTAGCGTATTATTCCTGGTCTATTACCGTTTATTCACGCTCAAGATTAAGGAAAAGAAATGAGTTATAATTGTTGGGATTTGCCATTTGCTTATGCTTGCTCTGTGATTTATTATCCTGCGGTCTCGATGGCCTTGAGAACTTGTTTAACTATTTTTGGGTGAAGGGTTGTGCCGGCGTGAAAAGGGACAACTACCCTGACTTTACCCTTGATATATATCCTATGACTGCCCTTGCTTCTAATCAGTTCAAAACCGGCTTTTAGTAGCTGCTTCTCTGCATCCGATGCGGTTAAGCGTGGCAATTTAGGCAAGTTCTACCTCCAACGTTGTCGTCAAAATCGTTTTGCTCAAAGCAACTTTTATCTCATCGACGGTCAAAGTTTCTAAATACAATTCTATGGCCTCCCGGATGTTGATTAAAACTTCATCAAGCGAGTCGCCTTGCGTTTGACAACCTTCCAGTTCAGGCGCGTAAGCATAGTACCCAGATTCATCCTTTTCAATAACAACATTTATTTTGTACGACATTTGTCTACTCCTCGATTAGATTGAATCGCCCAACCTTCGATTGTTCGTAGAATTTAGTGACATCCACTTCAATTTTACCACAAAAGCGTAACGCGGCGAAGTCGAACAAAAAAGAAATGGGACACGGATTTTGCGGATTGAGGGGACAAAAAATTTATCCGCTCAATCCGCTCGATCCGTGTCCCATAATTTTTACGTATCACGCAGATGTTTCAAGGCTATAAAGTTATGCCTTAGCAAAACTATCCGTTCACAGAGAAACTGCTATCGGTGTTGATTTCTCTCAGTCTTGAATAGAAGCCAATGTTCAAATCGTAACCCTTGTAGCGAGACGTTACGTGGATAGGGTCATTGTCGTGGTCGTGGCCCTTTTGGCAAGCGTCAATTAATTCGCCCATCATGTAACCGATGCCGGGCGCATTCTTGAACTCGTGACCGCTGGAACCAATGGCCATGTAAAAGCCTTTCAAATCAGACTTGTCGAGAATTGCCAGCCAGTCATCGGAAACATCGTACAGATCTACCACACCCTTGGGCTGGCTGGGAATGGGCAACTCGGGAATCCGCCGGGCCAGGCGATAGACCTGGGCCTTCCAGCGTTCTGCCGTTAAATTGCGGTTAAAATGGTTGGGGTCGGCAATCCAATCCCGGCGCTCGCACTCAGGGTCTTCGCTGCCGACCAGGATATTGTTGCCGACTTCGGGCCGGAAGTAAATGCCGGTGTCGCCGCAGGAGGTGTGCGCTCCATCTTTTTCAAAATCGAACCCAACCGGCGACGGGACGTGATGCACCTCGTGCCTGAGCGCCCTGGTTTTAATCTTCATCCCTTTCTCAACATCGGCCATACGATTGATGACAAAAGAGTGGGGACCGGCCACGTTGACCACGACCGGCGCGGCAATCTCGCGTCCATCTTCAAGCATCACCCCAAGTACTTTCTCCTCGTCGCGCATTATTTGCACTACCCGGCTGTTGAACAGGAATTCGCCGCCGTAAGCCTCAGTAGCTACCTGCAAGTTGTGGGTCGCCAATTGCGGGTCGTTGACATAGCCGGACTCAGGCGTAAAAATTGCGCCCTCAAGCTTCTTATCGGAGTCTTGCCAAAAGGGGCTATCTTCATCATCGGGCATAGCGGGCGGATAGTAGGACTTGTCCGAGTAGATGGGCATCTTCTGCTTCAGCGTTTCCATATCCCCCTCTTCATGCTTAACCCCAACGTTCCGGTACTGTTCCAGAACCTTTTGCCAATCGTGTCCCTGGGTCTTAAACAAAATGGTGCCCACGTTCATCAACTTGGCCGGCCCGCGCTCATCCTTTGCTTCAAGGTAGTTTTCCCAATCGTGCCAGTAGAAAAAGTTCTCGTAGGCCAGGGCCACCCCATCATAAGTGGAGTAGTGCGCCCGAACAATGGCGCAGGAGTTAATAGTTGACCCCGCCCCCGCCTCCGACAACATATCGATGTTTAGGGTTTTATACCCTTTCTTAGCCAGTTCAAAAGACGTGGTACAGCCAATAATACCGGCCCCGATGATGATAGCATCGTATTTTTTCATAGTTCAACTCTCCTTAATAAAACTTATAGTAAATTGTTAGATTTGTCATTTGTCGTTTGTCATTTGCCGTTTGAAAAAACCGCAACCCCGACCAATGGGCATTGGGTTTATATGATGGGAATTGCTCGTAGTAACCGCTTTAGCGGTCAAATTTAACGGCTGAAGCCGTCACTACGAACTACCAAATTACCCGGACCCAGTACCGACCAATCACCAATGACTAACTACCAATACCAAACTCCTGCCCCGCATCCCACAATATCTCCAAGAAATACTGGCCAAAAGGGCGATTAACGTGCAGGTGATACACCGGCACGCCATCCTCATCGCAACGAGCGATAAGCGTTTTGACTTTGGCCGCGCTGGTCTGTTTGACATGCATGTTAGGAAACACGCTATCGTGAAAGTCGAGGCCGCAGATTTTGCTCAACGCCTCGGCGGCAGTGGGGCCGGTTAGCTTTAAGGCCGCTTTGCCGTGCGTCAAATCAGTGGCGTGGGCAAAGCGTTTGGTTTTGGTCAAACTGTCGCTCAACGCCTGGGCGGAGGGCAATTTAGCATCAGACGACAGGCCAAAGAGGTAGAACTCGGTCGGCGTTAAACGCGCCAGTAAGCCGCCATCAACCTCAGCTAAATCGCCCGGATTTGGTTGTCGCTTAGGAATATTGGGCAAATGTTTTTTTAAAATATCGCCGGCTTCGCCCTGAATCAGGGTTACTTGTATGCCTGTTAAATCGCTTACCCCAAGGTCTGATGAAGCAGAAGTGGATTTGGGCATAGCGATGGGGCTGCGAAAAATTGGATTATACTCGGTCATTTAAATAAACTCCTTTTGCTTCCAACTTATAGCTAGAGAATTTTATACTTTACGTCTATTTAGGTATAATCCCAGCTAATATGTATATTGATGATTTTATCTGGCTGCCCGATATTGTTGACAAACTGGTTATCAAACACCACGTCACCCAAGATGAAGTTGAAGAAGTGTTCTTCAATATACCCCGGTATCGTTTTGTTGAGTCAGGTCACAGGCGAGATGAAGATGTATATTCAGCCAGCGGGCAAACCGATGCGGGCCGGTATTTGATTGTATTTTTTATTCGCAAACCAGCCAATATTGCCTTAATATTAAGCGCAAGAGATATGGACAAAAAAGAACGGAGACTTTATGAGCGAAAATAACGATACCCAAGTCACCAGTATTTCAAAAGCGCGCACTCTGGAAGAAATTGCCGATTTTTGGGACACTCACAGTTTAGCCGATCACTGGGACGAAACTCACGAAGTTGAATTTGAAGTTAGAGCAACCCGCAGGCGCCGAGTCACGCTTGACCCGGACATCTACACTCAAGTTGAAACCCAAGCCCACGCCCGTGGTATTTCACCTGAAACGTTGGTTAACTTGTGGTTGGTTGAACGACTGCAAGAGGCATAACAAACCTTCGCCGGATATATCTCCTCTCTCCTGCTTTTTAGCTCTTTAACCTCTTACCATCGGGGTCATAGAAAGGTATGGGCACAACCTTACCCTGATGCAACTCGCCCCGAATACGGACGGTGAACTCAGTCCCCGGCTCACTCTGGTCGACCGGCAGCCAGCACAACCCCAGCGACTTTTCAAGCGTAGGGCTGTAGCGAGAACTGGTCACGCGGCCAATAGTTTCCAGGCCAATCGGGCGGTCGGGGTTGGGTACAACAATCTGGTTGGCCTCTTCCGGCACAATGTTAGAGTCGAGCATTTCATAACCGACCAGCTTCTGCTCGACGCCCCGCTTCTGAATACGCACCAGCGACGGCTTGCCCAGAAAATCAGACTTATCCAGCTTAACCGCCCAATCCAGGTGGGCCATAAAGGGATTGGTTAGAGCGTCGGTATCTTGCCCAACGATGAAGTGTCCCTTCTCCAGGCGCATAATCCGCTGCGCTTCCACGCCAAAGGGAGTGATGTTAAAAGTTTCTCCCGCATCCATCAGCGTTTCCCACAGGTAAAGGCCGTAACCGGCCGGGACGTGCATCTCGTAGCCCAACTCGCCGGTAAAGCCGATGCGCATCAAAATTGCCGGAACCCCGGCCACCGTCCCCTGCCGCGCGGCCATATAAGGAAAAGCCTCATTATTCAGGTCAATGTCGGTGAGCGGCTGAAGGACTTCTCTCGCGTTGGGGCCGGTCAGGTTCATCGCGGCATAGTCATCGGTCATGTTGACCGCGTGGACATCAAAGTCCCAGCCCGATTGCAAGTTCCACTCGATATCCTGGTAGAGGCCGGTCACACCGCCGGTGGTGGCGGTCATGTACCATTCATCGCCGCCCAGGTTGGCCGTTACCCCGTCATCGGAGACAATGCCTTCTTCGTTGCACATTACGCCGTAACGGACGCCGCCCTCAGCCAGTTTACTCCACTTGTTGGTGTAAAGCATCTCCAGCAGCTTGGGGACATCTTTGCCGTACAGGCGCAGCTTGCCCAGCGTCCCCACGTCAATAATACCCAGGCTGTTGCGCGTACCCACAACCTCGGCAGCGGGGTCGCCGTAATATTCCGGGCGTTTCCACAAACCGGCGTTCATCATTGTGGCCCCACGGGCTATGTGCCAGTCGTGCATTGGGGTATATTTTACCGGCTCCATATGGCGACCGGCCAACGCCCCCAACGGCACCGAAGTAAAGGGCGGGCGGCCAGTGGTCGTGCCGGTTTCGGGGATGGTCTGGTTGTTGGCCTCGGCGCAGAGGGCCATGGTGTTGGCGTTTTCGTATTTACCCTGGCTTGGACCCATACTCAAGGTGCTGTACCGCTTGAGCAGTTCCATACTTTTATAGCCCTCGGCCACCGAATCGCGGACATCTTTAATGCTGACATCTTCATCAAAGCTGACAAAGCTCTTTTTACCACCCGGTATATAGGTGAGAGCGGAGGTCCGCACCGGCTCGGCGGCTTTGAGCTTAGCGACTTCGTTCTGTAATTTTTTCGACGCGCCTTTACCAAAGCCCACATCCGCCGCCGCGTTCAACCCGGCCATTTCGCCTTCAAGCAACTCGGCCTTGACGCTGTGCGCTCCGGCCACGCGCCCGGCGGCATGCACTTTAGGGGGCAAGTGGGCCGGTAAAAACTCGGCTCGCTGCTCGTCATAATCCATTCTGCCTTTAGCCTGATAAAGCAAGCCCGTGGCCGGCGTCCAGCCAACCGACGTTACCAGCAGGTCGCAGATGACAAACTCCTTTGTGCCGCGTATGGCTTTGATGCCGCCGGGAGACAAAGGCAATTCCTTAGCGGCCTGAGACACAAAGACGCCGCGCACCCCTTTATTTCCCTGCGCTTTGGTGACAATGCTATCGGTTTTTACCGGGACGCCGGCAGATTCCAAGACCGTCACCAAATCGCTGTCCGGTTGGTCGCGCAACTCAATCACGACGCTCACCTGCACCCCGGCCACCAGCAAATCGAGCGCAACTTGCAGCCCGTCCCGGTTAGCCGAGAGAACCACCGCCCGCTTGCCCGGCGTTGCCCCATACAGGTGCATCAACCGTTGGGCCGCTGAACCCAGTATCACGCCCGGCAGGTCGCTATTTTCAAAAACAAGCGGCTGTTCAAAAGCGCCGTTAGCCGCCACCAGCGATTTAGCCCTGATTTTGAGCAAACGCGCCTCTGGATTTTGGATTTTGGATTTTGGATTTTGGATTGAGTCGGGGTCCGTATTTGTCCATCCTTCCTTAACTGCGCCGACCCAAAGATGGTACCCAATGTCAAAAACGCTGGTGTTTAGCTCGACCTGGATGTTGGGGTGGGCCAATACCTGTTGGGCCAATTGGTCGGCCAGCTCATAGGCTTTTGCGCCGCCGTTCTTAGTATCGACACTTTGCCGCTCGTAAGCCAGGTGCCCGCCCAGATAAGGGTTCTCATCAAGCAGCATCACCCTGGCTCCGGTCTTGGCGGCGCTTAAGGCGGCGCTCATACCGGCCGGGCCGCCGCCGATGACCAGCACATCGGCAAACTCATACTTTTTGTCATAATAGGTGTCGGGGGTATCTGTGGTGACATACCCCAACCCCGCCGCGTTGCGGATAACCTTCTCGTAAGTCGGCCAGAGTGCTTTGGGGCGAAAAAAGGCTTTGTAGTAAAAGCCAACCGGCATAAAGCGAGACCCGTATGAGGTCAGCGACATAATATCGGCATTGAGCGAGGGCCACACATTTTGCGATTCAACTGCCATACCCGGCTCAACCAGTTTCATACTGGGCCGCACATTCGGCTCGTCGCCGACCCGGACCATAGCGTTGGTGTCGCCGGAGGTCAGGGCAAACGGCCCTCGGGGGCGGTGATACTTAAAAGAACGACCCAGCACTCGCACCCCCGCCGCCCATAGCGCGCTGGCAACAGTGTCGCCTTCAAAGGCAGTATATTTTTTGC
The DNA here is from genome assembly GCA_024277275.1 of Chloroflexota bacterium. Taxonomy (GTDB): domain Bacteria; phylum Chloroflexota; class Anaerolineae; order 4572-78; family J111; genus JAJRVO01. The sequence goes on along the minus strand of JAJRVO010000018.1, from coordinate 7,228 downwards.
CGTTAAATTCAAATTCTATGGGTCTGGTGTAATCAACTTTATGAGAGGGATGGCTGGATAAACGATTTTGGATTTTGGATTTTGGATTTTGGATTTGAGATTCCGGGTTGATAGCATCTTTAGTTTTTGTACTCATTTGGCAGCCTCCCAGAAATATGTTTTTTCAACGGCGTGACTTTTGGTGTGGCGCTCGGCCAGAAACCAAAGACCGCATCCGGCCCGGTGATACCACCACTCCTTTTGCACGCCCAGTTTGTTTTCCTTCAAATATAAATAATCCACCCACGCCGCATCCGAGGCCGGGTCGTCCGGGTTTTGGGGGCGAGGATTATATTCCCCCCCAAAACGAAACTCGGCCACGTTGCGCTCGCCACAGTTTGGGCAATCAATTAATATCATATCGATTTTGGATTTTAGATTTTGGACTTTGGATTTTGGATTAAACCTTCAGTCCTCAAAATCTAAAATCGCCCTCCTTTCTTGATGTAGACTTTATTTTTTAAGTTTTAGCCTTTGGATTTTGGATTAAATCTAAAATCGTAAATCCAAAATCCAAAATCGCCTTAGCGGCCTACCGACGCCGCGCCCTTTTCGCCAACTAAGCGGCCTTCAAAGAAACGGTCATACTTAAAGGGAGCAATCAGGTCCGGGGTGCGGTTGGTGGCAATTAGCTCGGCCATACGCTTGCCGGAGACGGGGCCGGTTTTAAAGCCATACGTTCCCCAGCCAACATCAACCAGAAAGCCTTCAACCGGGGTAAAGCCCATAATGGGGCTGTAATCCGGCGTCATGTCACACAAACCGGCCCACTGGCGCATCAAACGCACTTTACCCAACGAGGGAAAAAGCTCCAGAATGTGCCCGGCTAACCCTTCTGCAAACCCAAGCGTGGCGTCCATTGAGTAGGAGGTGTAGGGGTCAACCGAGGCCCCGGTCACTATCTCGCCCCGGTCGCTCTGGCTCAGGTAGAAGTGGAGCGTCCCGGAGACAATGACCGTATCCAGGAAGGGTTTGAGCGGCTCACTGACAGCGGCTTGCAGCGGGCGGGTTTCAACAGGTAGCTTGACCCCCGCCATATCCGCAATCAAGGTACACCAGCCGGCGGTGGCGTTGACCACCGTGCCGGTCTTTATCCGGCCCCGGTTGGTTTGGACGGCCACCACTTTATTTTGCTCAACGTCAATGCCCGTCACTTCGGTCAACTGGTGAATGTGAACGCCGCGTTTATCGGCGCCATGCGCGTAACCCCACACCACCGCATCGTGCCGCACCACGCCGCCGGGGGGGTGATACAGCGCGCCCATCACCGGGAAACGCGGGTGGTCGCTGAGGTCCATAAAGGGGACCAGTTCTTTAATTTCGTCCGGGGATATGACCCGGCTGTCGACTCCCTGAAGCTGGTTGACTTCGGCCCGCCAGCGCATCGTGCGCAGCGAGGCGTCGGTGTGGGCCAGAGTCAGGTGTCCCCGTTGGGAGAACATAATATTAAAATCAAAGTCTTGCGACAAGTCCTCGTACAGTTTGAGGCTCTCATCGTAAAAAAGGATACCTTCCGGGGTCAAATAGTTAGAGCGGACAATGGTGGTATTGCGACCGCTCCCCCCCCTGCCAATGTAGCGTTTTTCCAGAATAGCTACATCAGTGATACCATGATTTTTGGCCAGGTAGTAAGCCGTAGCCAGGCCATGCACCCCGCCCCCAATAATGACCACATCGTAGCGGTCTTTTATGGGCTGTTCTCGCCACATTGGGGTCAGGGATTTACTGCCATTTAATCCTTGTTTTAACAGTTTTAGCGACATAGGTTGTTTATCCTTTGTCCTTTATCCTTTGTCATTTGTCATTTGTCATTTGTCATTTGTAAATCAACCAGTGACAAATGACGAGCGACGAATGACCAAATTGGTTATTTCCCCAAATCAAACGTCCACCGATAAATCTGCTCATAGCTTTTAACGCTCAAATCACGCGGATTGCCGATGGTTTGCGGGTCGTCAAAAGCCATTTGGGCCAGTTTGGGGATTTCCTTTTCTTTTAATCCCAAATCTTGCAGAGTTGGGATTTCGACATCTTCCGTCAAGCGCATCACCGCCTCAACGGCCTTCTCGGCGGCCTGCCACAGAGACAAGCCCCGAGTGTCCTCGCCCATAGCCTGGGCAATGCGAGCGAACTTTTCCGGCTCGCCCTTGTAGTTGTACTCCATCACCGGGCCAAGCAATCGAGCCGTGAAGGGGCCATGCGGCACGTTGGGATACAAGCCTCCCGCCGATTGGCTCATGGCGTGGGCCGCGCCGGCGCTCTCGGTGCCGTAGGATATCCCGGCCAGCATCGCCGCCTGGCTCATTTTGTAACGCGCCTCGACATTTTGCCCCTGCGCAAAGGCCACCCGCAAATAACGAGCCACATACTCCATCGCCAGCAAAGCGGTCGAGTCGGGCAGGGGTTGGGCGTAGGCGCAGGTGTAACACTCGATGGCGTGGGCCAGCGCGTCCATGCCGGTGCCGGCGGTGACGGCGGGGGGCAAACCCAAAGTTAGCTCCGGGTCGAGCAAAGCGACCCAGGCCCCAATTAAGGGCGTGCCGCCCACGTTAAATTTTATGTGTCGCTTATTGTCGGTAATAACGGCCCACAGGGTGACTTCGCTGCCGGTTCCGGCGGTGGTGGGGATACAAATGGTGGGCGGAATGCGCTGACTGATGGGCTGCGGGTCGGCCCACTCATAATCCAAAACCGAGCCGCCATTGCTAACCACTACCCCCATCGCTTTGGCCGAGTCCATTGAACTGCCGCCGCCAAGACCAATTAGCCCGTCGCAGCCCTCGCTTTGGTAAAGAGCCGCGCCCTGGTCAACCAGCTCAATGGGAGGGTTGGGGGCCACTTTGTCAAAAACCACATAATCGACATTGGCCGCTTTTAGCGGAGCCGTAGCTTGCTCTAGCAGCCCGGCTTTGACAATGCCGGGGTCGGTGACAATAAGGGGACATTTAAGGCCCAGGTCTTTCACTTCATCGGCCAGGGTTTTGATTGCTCCCAGGCCGTGCTTCATTACGGTTGGTATTTGAAAACTGCGAACGTTGCTCATTAGCGCTCCTAAATCATTTGATTGACATATTGTAACTACTCAGCCTGGCCCAGATAAGGCGCTTGATTGAGGGTAATTGGTAATTAGTAATTGGAGATTGGAGCAATTTACTAATTACCAATTACTAATTACCGGCCTTCAAGCTGCTTTACAGGGTATAGCTGAGTAGTTACGACATATTTAATAATAGAACGCAGATAGCGCTGATACACGCTGATTTGCGCTGATTCTTTATCGTTTCCACTCTGTGCGAGGTTTACCGGCCCGGATTTCGGCGCGGCGATGGTCTGCAAAAGCGTTCAGTTCTTCGGCTATGGCTTCATCAAGAGCCGGGGCTTGATACGCTTTCAATAAGCGTTTCCAGACTGCATTGGCTTTTTTATAGGTATCTTCGCTACCCTCCTCTTCCCACTTTTCGTAGCTATCCATATTAAAAACTTTATGCTGATAAAAGGCCGTCTCGTAATGGCGCATGGTATGGGCCGCGCCCAAAAAGTGGTTGCCCGGCCCTACTTCTTCAAAGGCGTCCCAGGCAAAATCCTCGTCGGTCAGGCCGATACCGTTAACGTAGCGAGCCATCATCCCTAATATTTCGGCGTCAATGACAAATTTTTCGTAGCCGCTAATCAAACCGCCTTCCAGCCAGCCGGCGGCGTGCAGCACAAAGTTTGTGCCGGCCTGAACCGTCGGCCAGATTGTGCCGGACGCCTCATAACCGGCCTGGGCGTCGGGGATACGCGAGGCGGTGAAGTTGCCGCCTGAACGGTAGGGCAGGTTATAGCGCCGGGCCATCTGCGCTCCGGCATAGAGAGCCAGCGTATCTTCCGGCGTGCCAAAACAGGGCGAGCCGCTTTTCATATCGACATTTGCCAGAAAAGAGCCGTAAATACAAGGCGTACCGGGGTTAAGCATCTGGGCGAAACAAACGCCAAATAACGCTTCAGCATTTTGTTGGGCCAGGGTGGCGGCTATAGCGCTGGGCGACATAGCTCCGGCAATAATAAAGGGCGTGACAAGAACCGCCTGCCGGGCGCGCGCATAAACCTCTAAGGCGCCCAGCATCCGGTCGTCAAACCGGAGAGGGCTGGAAGAGTTAATCAATGAAATGGTAGCCGGATTTTCCCGGATAGCTTCCGCGCCAAACAGAATTTCAGACATCGTGATTGTATCGCGGGCGTTGTCGGCGTGGGTTACGCTGCCCATAAAGGCTTTGTCGTTCAGAGTAATGTGGGCCAGCAGCATGTCCAAATGACGCTCCCGCGTGTCGATATCATTCGGCTCGACCAGGGTTCCCCCGGCAGAGTGGAGGTCCGGGGTCATATAGGTTAGCTTGACAAAATCCTTAAAATGTTCGATGGTCGCCTGGCGACGTCCCCGGTCAAGGTCGGCCACAAAAGGGGGGCCGTAGACCGGGGCAAAAACCGTGTTGCGCCCGCCAATGGTCAGGTTATTGGCCGGATTGCGGGCCAGTTGGGTAAAGGTTGGCGGAGCCTGACGCACAAAGTGCAGCAGAGTCTCTTCGTCAACCCAGACCATTTCCCCCTCAACTTTGGCCCCGTTTTTGCGAAAAACCTCAAGGGCAAGGGGATAGTCAAGAACCTGAATGCCCACCTGCTTTAGCAAGCGCATTGAGGCGCGGTGGATGGTATCAACGCCCTCTTCAGAGAGAACTTCTGTCAGGGGCAGTTTGTTGACCAGTGGCTTCACCGGCCCAATTGGTAAAGCGTCGCGCCTGGTGCGGCGGCGCGCATCTCGACGATTAGAACGACGTTCTCGCCTGCTCATAGTTTATTCACTCCGTGAACCTACTGATTCTTCAACTTCTTGATTTCCGCATTCAAGACCGGAACAACCTCGTGCAAATCGCCAATAACGGCGTAGCCGGCTTTGGAAAGAATCGGCGCTTCGGGGTCGGCATTGATGACCAGGATTTGCTTGGCCCCCTTGCAGCCAACTGTATGCTGAATGGCTCCGCTGATGCCGCAGGCAATGTAAAGGTCAGGCGCAATCCGGGCGCCTGTTTGCCCAATCTGGTCGGCGTGAGGCCGCCAGCCCTGGTTGGTAACGGCGCGAGAACAGCCCACTGCGCCTTCTAAAAGCGCGGCCAACTCGTCCAGGCTTTCAAACCCTTCGCTGCTGCCGACCCCGCGCCCGCCGCCGACCACCACACGAGCATCCGTCAACGAGACCGTATCGCCGGTCGATTTTACTCGCTCCACAACTCGCACTCGAAAATCCTTGTCGTCAAGAGCAGGCGTGACCGTATTAAGGACAAGTTCTCCGGCGGCCTCGCCCTCCTCAACAGGAATCATAAACGGAGCGACGGTAAGCAATTTCGGCTCTCCTGTGAGATGCGCTTCTTCAAGCAGGCTGCCGCCCCAGCGAACCCGCGTGACCGTGTAGGGGTCGCCGGGTTCAACCTCCGTGCAGTTGGCGGCCATCGGGAGATTGGTTCTGGCCCCAACATAAGCCAAAACCTCGTTACCCCGGTCAGTTCCTGAAGCCATCACTGCCTGCGGCTTTTCCGATTCAATGAGTTCTACAACGCTCTGCGCCCATGCTTCCGGCGCGTAATCATCCAGGCGCGGGTGCTGAACCAGGTGGACTTTAGAAACGCCATACGCCTGCAAGCCTTCGGCCAGGGCATTGGCTCCCTCGCCAATCAACACCGCCTCCAAGGGGAGATTTAGCCGGTTTGCCAGGTCGCGCCCAAAGGTCAGCATCTCTAACGACATCTCGTTGAGCATCCCTCGATCGTGTTCAATGAGTCCTAAAATCATAGCTAAACCACCCCCATTTCTTTCAGAATCTCGACAATCTTCGGCGCCGCTCCCGGCCCTTCGCCCAGAACGTCGGCCTGGCTGACCTCTTCCTTTGGATTCATCAGCTTGACCATCTTGAGCTTGCCGCCGTTGCGCTGCGGTTCAATCCGGTCAACCGGCTTTTTCTTGGCTTTCAGCCTGCCGGGCAACGAGGGGTAGCGGGGCAAATTGATGCCCTCTTTCACCGTAAAGACCGCCGGAAGCGAAACCTCAAACACCTCCCAGCCGCCGGGACCTTCTCGTTTGGCAATCGCGGCGCCGTCCTTTATCTCTAACGATTTGATGCCGCTGACGCACGGCAAATTAAGGGCGTGCGCCACGCGGATGGGCGCTTGATAGCCGCCCGTATCCGCCGCTTCGTTGCCAAATAGCAGCACATCAAAATCAGTTCCCGCATCATGTTGGGCGCGGACTGCCTCAACAATGGCTGCGGCGGTTGCCATCGAGTCCCACTCGCTGCCGTCGGTTTCCAACAGAATTGCCCGGTCAATTCCCAAGGCCATAGAATCGCGCAACTGTTCAACCGCTACCTCCGGGCCGAGGGTGAGGACCACGGAAGCGCCGCCGCGCGCTTCAACCAAACGAACCGCTTCTTCCACCGCGCACTCCTCGTGCGGGCTGACGGTAAAACCCAGGTAGCGGGTTTCAATCTCTCGCTGATTCTCGGTCAGCACAATCTTGGCCCCGGTAGAGGGTACGCGTTTAACGCAGACAAGTACATTCATAGTTATCACCTTTTTAGAGATAGTTAATCCAGACCGCAGAGGTTTTGGCAAACTTGTTTTGCACAACCTCTGCGGTCTAAGACCTCTGCGGTCCCCGTCTCCACTATTTAATCCACATCAATTAACCCTTCATTCGCTCATTATTCGGGTCGAAGAGAGGAGCGCTGCCAACAACCTCAACCGTAACCGGATACTGCTCTCCCAGGTACTGCACCTTCAGTTTAGTCCCCACCTTGGCGTATTCAGGCGGCAGATAGCTGAACAGAATGTGCTTACCCACGGACGGGCCGGAACCCGCGCTGGTGACATACGAGCCTCTGCCGTGGCTATCTACAATAGCTTCGCCGTCCGCTGTCAAAATTGGTTCACGCCCCAGCATGTAGCGCGGCTCACCGGATGAAGAGGTGTGATCATCCACGGTCAGGGTGCATAGATGGGCAGCCGGGTCTGCTTCTCGTGCCTTTAAGTACGCTTCCTTGCCGATGAAATCCTGGGGTTTGACCTTCCGGACCAGACCGGCCTCAACCGGGGTGTACTCCGTTTCCAGCTCGTTGCCAAAAGCGCGGTATCCTTTCTCTAAGCGGGCGGTTGTGCCGTAA
>JAJRVO010000222.1 GCA_024277275.1 Chloroflexota bacterium | reverse complement strand
CGCGGCAGCGAGAAGGCTATCGCCATCCCTCCGGCTTCAGCCAGGGCTAACACTCCCAGGCCCATCCAGGCCAGCTTTAAGAAATCACGACGGGTAGATTCATCATGCGCTTCAGATTGTGTTGCTGTCATTGTATCTTCTCCTGAAACAAATAATCTAAAATCTAAAATCGACATCAGTGTCCAACGACAGCCGCCGCCACATCCCAGGGCCACATCAGGGCCATACCCGGCCCCCGGAACCAAATACCGATGATGGTTAAAGTTATAAAAGATACCAGCAGCAAGATGAACGTCGCCTGAATTGTTTCGCAGTTGGTGGCGGCAAATCGTTTTTTCATGCCATCGTAAAAACCAAACAGGAGCAGTAAAACAATGGCCAGGGGTACAATGCCGTTACTGATGAGGGTGGGCAGGCTGGGCAGCCAACCGGCAAAATCCAGAATATACTCGTCGGCCACAACCAGCAGTGGGGTGACAACCAAACCGATGCCTGTTGCGGCCAATCCCATCCGCCGGCCTTTATGGGAACGGAACCAGACCCCCACACTGTCCAAATCGGCATCCAGATAAGGAAGCGCTACCAGCGCAGCCAGGGCAGCGGCAGGGATGACCAACGCCGCAATCAGGGGATGAAAGTGCAATAGCAATTCCTGGATACCCATAAAATACCAGGGCGCTTTGGCCGGGTTGGGGCTTTTATCAGGATTGGCCAACTCCTCCAGCGGCGCGTTGACCACCATTGAAAAAACAAGCAGCGCGGCCATCAAAACCAGGGCCACCACCAATTCACGAGTCACCAGGTAAGGAATCGTCACCACGCGCTTGACCTTTTTCTCCACTTCCTCATCCGGGGCGCGAGGGATGACCACACCGCCATCTTTACGCACCCGCCAGAAGTGAAAGGACATAATAGCCAGTAACCCGATGGGAATGAGGGCAATATGCAGGCCGTAGAAATTCAACAGGGTGGCTGCACTGACCTCCGGCCCGCCCAAGATAACAGTTTGAACCCATTTACCCACAAAAGGCATGTACTCAATTAAGCCGGTGCCGACGGTAATGGCCCAATAGGCCAGTTGGTCCCAGGGTAACAGGTAACCGGTAAAATTGGCCCCTACGGTCAACAGCAGCAGGACGATGCCCAGTATCCAGTTGAATTGGCGAGGCTGGCGAAAACCGCCGGTAAAAAAGACCCGCAGCATGTGCAGAAAAGCTACAACAATCATTGCATTGCCGCTCCAGTGGTGGAGATTGCGCGCCAGTTGCCCAAACCAGACATTGGTTTGCAGGTTCAAAATATCATTGTAGGCTTGCGATGGTGAGGGGGTGTAAGTAAACATTAGCATGACGCCGGTCGCCAGCAGCACCGTCATTAGCACGGCTGCCATCCCTCCCAGCCCCCAAGTCAGCGTGAACCGAAGCGTTTTTTACGGGACAGAACTGGGGTGAAGGTGCAAAATCAGACTGTCCAGGACCATCAGTTTCCGTTCACGGTCGCTTTGGGGAGAGATTGGCCCTCGGAAGATTGAGTCCCTCACCCGGTGGAATAGAGAGGATGAGGATTGGGGATCGGTTTTTGGTTTTGACATACTTCTCTCCTTGATTAGTCAATATAATGCATTATACCACAATGAAAAAATGATAAAATTTGTCACTTTTTTGTAACAAACTTTATCACTATCCGTTTTCCCAACAGTCTTTGTTAGTTGTTGCCACCGCCCTGGCCTCGACCGGCCCACAAGGGGCGACCGTTGGGGTCACGTAGATACAGGGTGGCTCCGGTGATGTCGTTGGCAATCTGGCCGGTCTGGAACATACCACCTTCACCTTCAAAACCCACAATTGTGACGGTATCGCCGGGACTAAAGGTAACCTCTTGTTCACCGGCAAACCAGGGCGGTCCCAATTGCAGGTTCAGTTGCCCCATTTCTTCAGTATCGACAATCAATCCCGGTTGGTTGACGGCCACCACGCTCCCGCTCACAGTCACCCACTCTGCATTTTCCATCGCCTGGGGTTGAGGCACGCCTGAGCCATTGCCCTGTTCCTCACCCGGACCGGCCCACAGGGGTCGCCCGTTAGAATCACGCAAATATACTCAGCACGGTCACAAAGTAACATTCTGAAAGCCAGAGAATATGACACAGATTTTCGCAGATAAACACAGATTATGGTAAAAAACTAAACAAAAATCTGTGAAATCTGTGTTCATCTGTGTCCCATAAAAATGTTACTTTATGGCCGTTGGCAGTATATAAAGTGTTGCCGGTGGTTTCGTTGGTAATCTGCCCGGCTTCAAATATACCAGTTTCATCTTCAAATCCAAGAATTGTAACGGCGTCGCCAGGATTCAAGATGACCGCTTGCTCATCGGCAAATCCGGGTGGTCCCAGTTGCAGGGTTAATTCACCCTGTTCAACAGTATCGACAATCATGCTCTGCTGGTCCATAGAAACGACTGTCCCGGTCAAGGTTAGCCATTCAGCATCCACCATAGCTTGGGGTGAGACTGAACCACTACCTTGTCCCTGACTTTGACCCTGGTCTTGGACCTGACTTTGTCCTTGTTCCAAGCTTTGCCCTTGCCCCCAACCTTGCCGGCCTTGTCCTCGACCCTGGCCCGATCCCCGACCTTGACCGCCGGCAGCGCTTTGTGACAGGTTAATATTGGGCAGGTCTAAGGCGCTGTTTCCCTGATACGCATCGTAAGCGCCAACACCAACAGCGCTTACCAAAACTATGATTAATGTGGTTATAAGGATTTTTTTGACCATCACTATACCTCTTTCATTTTTGCAGATTCTATCCGGTTGTTTGCAACCGGCTGTATTTTTCTTTTCTAAGGTATAGTATCAGACAGGTATGGAGAAGTTATGGAGAAACTGTGTAAGTAAAATGGAAACGATTACAAAATGAGGCGCTGCCTTCAAATTTACGTACTCATCACTTGCCAAATATTGGAACAGAAGTCACAATTACGTAACCTATTTCAACAGGCTACGTCTAAAGGGTGAGGCGCGTTTATGTTTACCGAATCTGAATTAATTGAAGCCCTCCGGCAGCGAAATCCAGAGGCGTTCTCGTATCTGTTTGAAACCTATTCCGATAAGATTTATCGGCTGGCTATGAGTCTATTGGGGAGTGAAGATGAGGCCGAGGGAATTGTGCAGGATTCCTTTCTGCGTCTGTTTGAAAAGCTGGACCAGTTTGAAGGTAGGGCCAAACTGGGCACCTGGCTTTACCGGGTGGCGTATAATGCCAGTATTGATTTGCTGCGTAAACGTCGCCCGGTTGTGCCCCTGCTCGATGAGCCGGATGACGAGGGTTTACCCGTACCCGTTGTTTATGTTGATTGGTGTCAAGCGCCCGAAACCATTCTGGCTTCCGAAGAAGCCTCGCTTGAATTGGAGCGGGCCATTGCTCAATTGCCAAAACGTTACCGGACTGTCTTTATTCTGCGTGACATTGAGGGCTTGTCAACCGCCGAAACCGCCGAAATTTTGAGCATTTCGGTGAGCGCGGTAAAAGTTCAATTGCACCGGGCGCGCTTGATGCTGCGAGAGCAACTATCGGCCTACTTCAGCGAGCGTCTCTCCACCAAACCCAAAGGTTTGGCCCAACCCAAAGGTTTGGCCCAACCCAAAGGAGTCAACCTATGAAATGTGAAGAACTTCTAACCTATTTATCAGATTATATTGACCAAAATTTAGACGAAGAGCTAACCGAAGAAGCGCAGAATCATTTGGCAACGTGCCAGAATTGCCGGGTGGTACTGGATACCACTCAGCAAACCATCTTCCTGTATCGCAAACAGGGAACGCGCAATATTCCCGCCGGGCGACGGCAACGGCTTTTTAAACAGTTGGAAACAGCCTTTTTAGAGAAAATTGCCTAACCCGGACGAATCGGAACCAAAAAAGATATTCATTGGTAACTACTCAACCTACTATAGCGTTGACAAGTTTTGGTAATTAGTGATTGGTAATTAGTAATTCTGAATAACCAATTACTATTTACCAATTACCAAATCGCACTCCATAGCGGGATAGGTTGAGTAGTTACATTCATTGTAAAAGTTCTGGCTCAATGTACAAGAATTTTATGGGTTAGGCCCTGATAAGCGCCAAAATTTTACGGGCGCAACCCAATACAGGTAAGGCAGACTGACGCCCTGCGCCATAGAAGATGAGTAACAAATTACGCTTACTCATCTTCTTTTTTATTTTAAAGTTCAGTGACATTTGTCATATAAAAACGTGACAATTGTCACTGTTGCAATATATTGCCATAAGTTTCTATATTATAGTATTGCATATTATTGCAAAAGGTAGCAAGCTATGAGCGATTTACTCACCACTAAACAATTACAGGAATTGCTTCAAATAGACCGCACCACCGTTTACCGGATGCTCAAAGACGGCCGGTTAACCGGGGTAAAAGTAGGCAATCAATGGCGATTTCCCCGGGTGGAGGTAGAAGCGCAGCTTGCCGGCATGCCCCCGTCCGGCGGCAGTCAAGTCGCATCCAAAGATACGGTCTCAACTGCCTTTTCTGCCGAGATTATTCCGCTTAACTGCGTCCAGGCTATTCAGAACGTGTTTGCCGAAGTTGCCGGGGTGGGTTCGGTCACTACCGTGCCTGATGGAGAACCGTTGACCAAAATCAGCAACAGTTGCCGCTTCTGTAATTTAATTCTGGGCCGTAAATCGGGGCGGCAAGCTTGTATAGCCTCCTGGCGCAAGCTGGCCACCCAATCTGAATACCGGCCCCGCTTTGCAAGCTGCCACGCCGGGTTGCAATATGCTCGCGCCCGCATTGAGGTAAACGGCAACCTTGAAGCGATGTTAATCGCCGGACAATTTTATGCTGAACAACCCGAAGCGGATGAAGAACAAATCCGCATACAGCAATTGGCTGAGAAACACAAACTCAATACAACGGCGATGGCTGAAGCCGCCAAAGAACTGCCGGTTCTTGATGACCACAAGCAAGCCCGCATTGGCAATTGGCTGGAAGATGTGGCCCACACGTTTGAAGAAGTTGGGCGCGAACGAGCAGATATGATCAACCGCTTACAGCATATTTCCGAAATGAGCAGGCTTGATTTTTCGTAACTACTCAGCCTAGCCCGCTATGGGGTGCAATTTGGTAATTGGTAAATAGTAATTGGTTATTCAGAATTACTATTTACCAATCACTAATTACCAAAACTTGTCAACGCTGCAGCAATTCCCGGTTTGACAATTAGGGTATGAAAATTGTGCAATTGTTGGCATTTCAGAGCAGAATTTCCAGAATGATAGAATTTTGATTCGTTAATTCTGCCAATTCTGCTCTTACACCGGCAAAAATCAGCCCGACT
>JAJRVO010000221.1 GCA_024277275.1 Chloroflexota bacterium | reverse complement strand
TTTTTGCCGACGGTCGGGTGGAGCAGCCGGTGCGCCGGGCCATAGATGGGGAAGGCACAGTAATTGGAGATTGAGTGAATGGCGAATAAGCAAATGGCGAATGGCGAAAGAGCGAATAAATTGTTTCTGAAGATTTGTTATTTGCAGCATTGTGTATAGGGAAACGCCTGGATGACGTACGAGGAGTGGGAGCAGAGTCTTCATCAACGAGTGAAAGACGACCCGGTTTCGCGATTCTTTGGATACCGAAAAGCTTTGTTTCTGTATGATCTGGTCTGGAAGGATTGTGAGAGATTAACGGGAGATCGACGGGGTAAAACCGTTGTAGATCAAATCATTCGTAGTGCAGGTTCCATCAGCGCTAATGTAGAAGAAGGATATGGTCGAGGTTACGGTAAAGAATACGCTTATTTCTTACGAGTGGCTGTTGGTTCAGCAAGAGAGACAAAGGGCTGGTATTGGCGAGGTCGTCAAATGCTATCTAAAGTCATAATTGACCATCGCCTAAGCTTACTTGACGAAATCATCAGCTTGATTGTGCATGAAATCAACCGCCAAAAAAAGAACAGACCGATTAAAAAGTGATAATAACCATTCGCAGATTCGCCATTCGCCATTCGCAGATTCGCAGATTTGCCATTCGCAGATTCGCCATCGAGAGGTAATAAACTATGAACTACCAAGAAATCCACAAATTAGAATCAACCTATAACTCCGGCGGCGTGGGCCGACGCCCGGTGGCAATAGTGCGGGGCAAGGGGTCTCGTCTGTGGGATAGCGAGGGCAACGAGTATATCGACTGCGCCGGGGCGCAGGGCTGGGCCAACGTGGGTCACAGCCATCCGGTTGTGACCGCAGCCATCCAGGCCCAGGCCGAAACCTTTGTCGCCGGCCAGGAATCGAGCTATAACGACCAACGCGCGTTGTGGATGCGCGATATGGCCGGGGTATTTAAAAACAGCCTGGGCTGGTCGGAATGCTGCATTCACCCCTCCAACTCCGGCACGGAAGCGATAGAAGCGGCTCTGAAATTTGCTCGCTTTAGTACGGGGCGTCCCGGCATTGTAGCCGCTATGCGCGGCTTCCACGGGCGAACAATGGGGGCGCTCAGCGTCACCGCCAACAAGAAATACCGCGCTCCCTTTGAGCCGCTCATCCCCGGTATCAGCCACGTACCCTACAACAACATCGAGGCAATGGACAAAGCCATTGACGATAACACCGCCGCCGTAATTGTCGAAATTGTGCAAGGCGAGGGTGGGGTTCATCCCGGCTCCGGCGCATACTTTCAGTCGCTACGCGAATTATGCAGCAATCGGGGCGCGTTGCTGATTGTCGATGAAATCCAGACGGGGGTAGGTCGCACGGGACGCTGGCTGGCCTGCGAGCATCACCAGCTTTCGCCTGATGTTATCACGTTGGGCAAATCCATCGGCGGTGGCCTGCCAATGGGCGTAACGGCCTGGCGGTCGGAAGCGGGTCGATTTAAACCGGGCGCTCATGGCAGCACCTTTGGCGGCAATCCCCTGGTCTGCGCCGCCAGTCGAGCCGTTATTGAGGTGATGGCCGAAGAGAAACTGGCGGAACGGGCTGATATGCTCGGCGCGTGGTTGGTGGAGGAACTGCAAGCGCTTCCCACCAAAAAGATGCGAGAGGTGCGGGGGTTGGGATTGATGATTGGGATAGAGTTACGCGGCAAAGTCACCCCCATTTTGCAAAAATTGATAAAACGCGGCGTATGGGCGCTCCCGGCCGGGCTTAATGTGCTGCGCTTACTGCCGCCGTTGGTGATTGAAAGGTCGGATTTGGAGCGGGTAGTTGAAGCAATTGGAGAAGTATTGGAGTAGAGAAACACAATGAGTCAAACAATTATCCAGGTCGACGCCTTTACGGACAAACCTTTCAAGGGCAACCCGGCAGCGGTTTGCGTCTTGCCTAAACCGGCTGACGAAACGTGGATGCAAAACGTCGCCACAGAGATGAACCTGTCTGAGACTGCTTTTCTATATCGACAGGAAGACGGCTTTAATCTGCGCTGGTTTACCCCTGCCGCCGAAGTGGATTTATGCGGTCACGCCACGCTGGGCAGCGCGCGCGTGCTGTGGGAAATGGGCCATCTGCCGCCGGACGCTCAAGCCCGTTTTCATACGCGCAGCGGGTTATTGACCGCGCAGCGTAACGGCGACTGGATTGAGATGAATTTCCCGGCTGAACCTGAAACAGAAGCTCCAGCCCCATCCAACCTGGCCGCAGCCTTGGGGGTCAAATTGAAATATGTGGGCAAAAATCGTTTTGACTACCTGGTAGAGGTCGACTCGGAAGAAACGGTACGGGCTATGCAGCCAAACTTTAGCTTGCTGGAAACCATCACCTGCCGGGGCGTCATTGTCACCAGCCGGGCCAATTCTCCGGGCTACGATTTTGTCTCCCGCTTCTTTGCTCCCGGCGTAGGCATCAACGAGGACCCGGTTACCGGCTCGGCGCATTGCTGTTTGGGACCCTTTTGGGCGAGTCGACTTGGTAAAGACAGCTTTACAGCCTATCAAGCATCTCCCCGAGGCGGCGTGGTGCGGGTGCGACTGGATGGCGAGCGGGTACTTTTGGGCGGGCAGGCGGTCATCGTGTTACGGGGAGAGTTAGTTTAAGATGACCAACAATCCTCAAACCCAAGCCATCGACCTGCTAACCAAGTTGGTCTCCATCCCCTCCCCCTCAACCCATGAAGCCAAAGCATCAACCTATTTGGCCGGGTGGATGAACGCCCACGGGCTGACCACCTATGTTGACGAAGCCGGCAACGCCGTTGGGGTTAAGGGCGGCGGTCCACAGGAAATTCTGCTGCTGGGTCACATTGATACATTTCCCGGCGAGGTCCCTGTGCGCCGCGAAGGGGATATTCTGTACGGGCGCGGCACAGTAGACGCCAAAGGCCCACTCTGCACATTTGCCGCAGCAACCGCTCAAGTAGAAGTACCGGACGGCTGGCGAATTACGGTCGTCGGGGCGGTGGAGGAGGAGGCGGCGACGAGTAAGGGAGCGCGGTTCATTTTGGCCCAAAGACTCCAGGAAAAACAGCAGGGGAGCAGGGGTACAGAGGAGCAGGGGAGAAAAAGCCCCCCTGCCCCCCTGCACCCCCGCCCCCCCGCTCCCCCGCTCCCCCGCCCCCCTGCCCCTCTGCACCCCCGCACCTCTGCACCCCCGCACCCCCCTGCTTTCTGCATCATCGGGGAACCGAGCAACTGGGACCGGGTGACGTTGGGGTACAAAGGGCGGTTGCTGATGGACGTTACGCTACAAGCGCCCTTTAGCCACTCAGCCGGGGAGGGACGCTTACCGGCGGAACAAGCGGTCGATTTTTGGCAACAGATTGAGGATTTTTGCGCGGGAGTCGACCGTGAGCAAGAGGCCAAGTCACCCTTTACCAGGCTCGACCCGTCGCTGCGGCATATTGCCAGCCAAGACAAAGGGGCGTTTGGGGTGGTTGAAATGAGTTTGGGCTTTCGGTTGCCGGTGGGGATAAACCCGACAGAGTTGGAACAAAACTTGAGAGGCTTGGTCGACACGCTGCCGGAGGACACAACGGCAAATGTGAATTTTTCCGGGCATGAGTTGGCCTACAAAGGCGGCAAGTCCAACCCGTTAGTCCGCGCTTTTTTGCCGGCAATTCGCGCAGCCGAGGGGCAACCTCGTTTTGTGGTCAAAACCGGCACGGCAGATATGAATGTAGTCGCCCCCCACTGGCCCAACACGCCCATTGTCGCCTACGGTCCCGGCAATAGCAGCCTTGACCATACCCCCAATGAGCATATCGACCTAAATGAATATCTGCGGGCAATTGATGTATTGGCAAGGGCGTTAGATAGGTTGACCAAGGGCCGATAAAAGTATTCCACCAAAATTTCTATTAGCCGTTTGACACAGTAGCCAAAACCAAGCTATAATCTCGCTACTTCTTACCGGCTTTAGTTGATATTCTCACTTAAGTCTAGATACAACCAACTAACTGGATAAACCCCATCGTTTTAGACAAGTTGTTTGCCACACATATTCTTCCAAATAATTACGGATTTGGTTAAGGGATTTGCAGCTTATCAGCAACCTCAACCTTAAAAAAACGCCACAGGGGTTGACACCCCCCCGTAAGATATGATATGCTCTTTTGAGCAATTAACCTTAACGAAAGGAGTGCAGATATGCTTTACATTGATATGACAACTGTTGCGCAACGCGCCGCCGGAAGCGGCGATTTTTGCGTGCCTAATGGTAGTGTGTCTGTTGACTCCGGTTGATTTTGTAAAATAAACCACAGAGCCGCCGGCATAACTACTGCCTGCGGCTTTTTTATTTCGTTTAAAAATCTTTTCATTTCGCCAGGAATGAAAGCCGCGGATTATGAATCTGCGGCTTTTTGTTTTTTACAATCGTACCTTCCTTGTTCCCAAACTGGAGTGGTTCTTTGGGGTTTTCCGTGCATACCACAATTTGTGGGCGTTATCATAGGAGCCATCTATGATAGCGTCATTCGTCATTTGTCCCTGGTCCAGCAATTCCCGGTTTGACAATTAGGGTATGAAAATTGTGCAATTGTTGGCATTTCAGAGCAGAATTTCCAGAATGATAGAATTTTGATTCGTTAATTCTGCCAATTCTGCTCTTACACCGGCAAAAATCAGCCCGACTG
>JAJRVO010000220.1 GCA_024277275.1 Chloroflexota bacterium | reverse complement strand
TCGGTTATGGATCTAAGAAATACTGTAACTGAAATTGTACACCCCAATAATATGGGTAACTATCCTGATAAAGCAGGTAACTTACAGCGAGTATTTTCAGAAACAGCATTTTCCTAATATGATAACCGACTTCCAGTACTTGGTATGTACAGGTTGTTGGTATAATCCTTAATCATACGCGACATGCTGAATTGGGGGGCAACGGTGGCAATAGTTTCTTTTACAATCTTTAGCCACTGGCTGGGAGCGCCTTTTGTATCGCGGGAGTAGAAGGCGGGTATAACCTCATTCTCCAGGATTTCATAGATTGAGCTGGCATCGGCGTGGTTTTGGTCGTACTCGCTGGCGTATTCTGCTTCGGGGTCGCCAATGGCCCATCCGTTTTTGCCGTTGTAGCCTTCGGCCCACCAGCCATCCAGAATAGAGAGGTTGGGCGACCCGTTGAGACCGGCTTTTTGACCGCTGGTGCCGCTGGCTTCCATAGGGCGACGCGGCGTGTTTAACCACACATCCACTCCGGCCACCATATAGCGGGCCACATTGATATCGTAATCTTCTAAAAAGATTAAGTGACCGGCCAGACCCGCTTCATGGGAACGGTGGTAAACTTCGCGGATAAAATCTTTGCCCGGCTCATCGCGGGGATGGGCCTTTCCGGCAAATATAAACTGTACCGGACGAGAGCCATCGCCGTGGATAATGCGCTTAAGGCGTTCATTATCGTGAAAGATTAGGGTGGCTCGTTTGTAGGTGGCAAAGCGTCGAGCAAACCCAATGGTTAAGGCGTTTGGATTTAATAAATTGGCGGTGGCCTGAATTTCATTGGGGTGCATCCTTAAACGAATCAGGCGTTGGCGGGTGCGCATACGGACAAAATCAACCAGGTTTTTCCGCAGTATATTCATAATATCCCATAGTTTGTCGTCAGGGATATGGTGGACTCCCTTCCACATCGCTTCGTCGTCAATGCGCCGGGTCCAGTTTTTGCCAAGATACTCGTCGAACAAGACTTTAAGCTCCGAAGCCAGCCAGGTTTCGGTATGAATACCGTTGGTAATGTGGCTGATGGGGACTTCGTCTACGTTTTTGTTGGGCCAGAGCCAGTTCCACATTTTGCGCGAAACCTCGCTGTGTAGCTTGCTGACCCCGTTGTGTCGCCCCGACATTTTTAGGGCCAGGACGGTCATACTAAATGTTGGTCCCCAACTTTGCTCTTGTCGAGCCAGGTTTAAAAATTCTTCGCGGTTGATTTTTAGAAACTCATGCCATTTGGGAAAATACTTGTCGATCATGTGAAATGGAAAGGCGTCGTGACCGGCAGGGACGGGGGTATGGGTGGTAAAGACAGAGCTTTTGCGGATAATCTCCTGGGCTTCGGCAAAAGTAAGGCCGTTTTTAACCATGTCTATGGCGCGTTCTAAAACCATAAAAGCCGAGTGTCCTTCGTTCATATGATAAACGGCCGGTTCAATGCCCAGAGCGCGTAGAGCGCGTACCCCGCCAATGCCCAGCACCATCTCTTGCGCAATACGCATCTCTTGATCGCCGCCATAGAGCCGGGCGGACAGTTCCCGGTCTTCAAGGGCGTTGGGGTGGATGTCGGTATCCATCAGGTAAAGCGGCACGTTGCCAATTTGGATTTTGTAAACTTTGGCATAAACGCGCCGGTCGGGCAGGCCGTTTCTGGCAGGCAGAGCAACTGACACCACGATCTCTTTGCCGTCGGCGGTAAAGGCGGGTTCGGCGGGGGCTTCGGCAAAGCGGACTTTTACATAAACTGCTTCCTGGTCGCCATTTTGGGTAATTTTCTGTCTGAAATAACCTTGCGGATATAAAAAACCTATGCCAATAAAGGGCAGCCCCAAATCGCTGGCCTCTTTGGTGTGGTCGCCGGATAGAATGCCCAGACCCCCGGAGTAGATGGGCAAACATTCATGCAGGCCAAACTCGGCCGAGAAGTAGGCAATGGGTTTGTCAATTTTATCGCTGTAAGTCTCTTTGAACCAGGTTTTCTCAAAGACCTGATACTCGTCAAAAAGGGTTAAGACATCATGGTAAGCCCGAATAAATTCCGGGTTTTTGGCGACTTCATCCAGCTACGATTGACGTACCTCTCGCAAAAACAAAACCGGATTGTGGTAAATCTCTTCCCAGAGTTCAGCGTCAATGTTTTGAAAAAGCGCCTGGGCCTCTGGATGCCAACTCCACCACAGGTTATAAGCAATTTCTACCAGGCGTCTGATGCGTTCAGGTATGGGTGTAAACCCAACGGGATTCATAGTCATGGCGCAAAATTCCTCCTTGTATTAAATGATGAAGTCTTGCAAGGCAAGGGATGAATGATGAATGATGAACACTTTGTATGAAGATAAATTTTATTCCAGATAATATTAATGATTGTAGTTCAAGATTGAGGATTTTCCAAATAAACAATACCACTACATATAGTATGTTAGAGATAAATTTGCCATATATTTTGTGGTGACACGGTGATAATTATCTCTATTTGGGTGGATTATGCAACGCGGCAATTTCATCTTGATGGCCGCGCTCGTGGCGGTAGGGGATGCGCAGGATGCTGCCCAGGGTGACAGGCTCGCCCCATATTGGATGAGCGCCAACTCGATTGAGGGCATCCTGGGGAATGTGTTCCAGCAGATTCAGCAACTCTATGCGTATTTGTTCCATAGCGCAGACAGCCTCGGTCCAGGTATAGCCGGCCCGTTCGGTCACTTCTCGGTGATTCCAGGCATCCTGGTTAAAGGCGACATCGTAGCAAAGGGGAGAAATTGGGCAATCTTCATTTAAGATACGGTGGGCAAAGTGGATGATTGACTCTTCTACCGCCACCATATGAGCGATATGGTCTTTAACGCTCCAGGCGTTGGGGCGAAAGCGATAAGTAGCAGCCTTGTCGTTAATGGCGCTGATGAGTTGTAAGGTGATTTGCCGGCTTTGGTATAGCTTTTGCCGGATGTCGGCAATGGGTGATTTAGCCATTAGCTGGATGGAATGAGGGGGATGATTATGCTTGAAGCGTCAAAACTGGAGGGGTCGGTCAGCATGGCGCAAATACTGCAAATACCGCCCACACTAATCACGCCGCCAAAGATGAGCAAAGGAAGTATGCAGGAGAAGATGAGATTTAGATATCCCAATACCAGCCCCACTATGGCCAGGCCGTCTCCGCCCTCGCCGCTTTTTCTTATTTCGCCGCGGGCCATATGGCCGGTAATTATGGCCACAATCGCTCCAAGCAAGGGGATTGCAAACCAGCTTATAACGGCTGAAACCAGACTAACCACAGCCATAGTATTAGTTGGCGGAGCGGGAGCATATTGAGATTGCATCGAATTATTCATTGATATTTCCTTGCAGTATTACCCTACAACATTTGCGACACCCGCGAGAATTATTATCCACAGATGAACACAGATTTTCACAGATATTTTTGATTTTTTATCTAAGAGCGTGTTTCTTAAATCGTGTGGGCCAGACCGCAGAGGTTTCTAAAGCCCATTTTAACTGTAAGTTAGGGTCATAATCAAGGCAAATTCGCTTGAAAATATCTCGTAAAAAACCTCTGCGGTCTTTAAGAAACACG
>JAJRVO010000219.1 GCA_024277275.1 Chloroflexota bacterium | reverse complement strand
CCCCATTGTTGATAAAATCAGCTATGGCGTAGCCCGCTCGTCGCCCAAAAACAGAAGCCTCCAACAGGCTATTAGTCCCCAACCGATTTGCCCCGTGAACGCTGACGCAGGCGCACTCGCCGGCGGCATAAAAACCGACCACCGGCGTTCCGTCGGCATCCGCAATAACCTGACCGTCCACGTTGGTGGGAATGCCGCCCATACTGTAGTGAACCGTCGGCTGGATGGGTACGGGCGCATCGATTGGGTCGACGCCCACAAAATCAATGGCTAAATCCCGCACTTGCGGCAGTCGCTCCAAAATCTTTTCTCGACCCAGATGGCGCAGGTCCAAATGAATGCCCTGCCCATCGGAACCAACCCCCCGGCCCTCGTCAATTTCGGTCTGTTCGGAACGGCTAACCAAGTCTCGCGGGGCCAACTCCATTTTGTCGGGCGCATACTTTTCCATAAAACGCTCGCCCTGGCTGTTGACCAGATAGCCTCCTTCTCCCCGACAAGCCTCGCTCATCAAAATGCCGTGCTTGTAAAGGCCGGTGGGGTGAAACTGGACAAACTCCATATCCATCAAGGGGACTCCGGCATTGTAGGCAATGGCGACGCCGTCGCCGGTGTTGGCCAGAGCATTGGAGGTTATCTTAAAAGCTCGACCATAGCCGCCGGTACCAAACAGTACCGCTTTGGCCCGAATAGTGTGGAGTTTGCCGGTAATCACGTCGATAGCCACAATGCCCCGGCAAATGTTGTCCTCGATAATCAGGTCCATGCAGTACCACTCGCTGTAGAACTTGACCCCGTGGCGCAAAGCCTGCTCGTGGATGGTGTGCAGCAGCACGTGGCCGGTAAAGTCGGCGGAGAAGGTGGCCCGAGGAACGCTGTGCCCCCCAAAGCGACGTTGAGCCAGACGGCCATCGGGCAAGCGGCTAAAAACGCAGCCCATATGTTCATACTCGTACATCACCTCGGCGGCCTCTTTGACCATAATCTCGATGGCGTCCTGGTCGCCCAGCCAATCCGAGCCTTTGATGGTATCGAATATGTGGAGGTCCCAACTATCCGGCGGCTCATCGCCGGCGGGAACCGGCTCTAGCGGTCCCCGAGGGCCGGTTCCTTCTACCGGGCGCACGTTGTTCAGGGCCGCCGCAATCCCCCCTTGAGCCGCGCCGCTGTGAGAGCGCAAAGGGTGAATTTTAGAAATCACCCCCACATCTTTAACCCCCTGCTGACCGGCCACCATCGCCGCCCATGAACCAGCCAGACCGGCGCCAACAATGATAACGTCATGCGTAATTGTTTCCGGGTTTGACATATGAATCTCTCCCATCACTTCGATGTGTAAAGCTATCGTAATGCGTAATGCGTGATGCGCGAGTCCAATCACGCATTACGCATTACGCATTACCTCGCAACATTTGCGTTATCCGCGAGAATTATTTGTTCATTGTTAATTGCTCATTGTTAATTTGCGGCTTGCCGCGCTATGCAATATCATGTGCTATTATAATACATTGTGACAATTATCACAAAAACCTATACCCCAAAAGTAACCCCTCAATATTTTTGGCGACGTTTGAAAAATCCAAACCAGCTTGCTAGAATTAATAATACTACGCATTACGCATTACGGGCATAGAAGTGTCAATCTAATTTAAACCATGCCAAAAATTTAATCATCAAATCTTCTTCAAACTTCCCGCAACTCGAATTTGTGTCGCTCGCGGTACAGACCCGACACAACGATGTGGAGGTCTATTGGTACCCACTGCCAGGCTCGACGCACAGCGCGAGTTCCTTCTTCGGGAAATCCCTGCCACAAATACATTTCGATAGGTTGTTACAACCCCTCGCCCCGGCCTCATCCCCACCCAGATTATTTTTGAGGTCAAAAAAACAGGGGCGAATAGTTGCAACTAAGCCTGGTAATAATGTTATTCTATTGGATTTATTGTGCCTTAAATTATGCCAAAAATGGTATATCTCAAGTTGGTTATAAACAGGAGGTAACAAATGAGTGTTCAAGACGGAGCTTCCTTGCTACAGTTGGTCGGCCAGATGCAAGACCAGAAGCAGTTCCAAGAACTCAACTGGAGCGGGGCTTTTCAGGATTATCTTGACATTGTAGCCGAAAACCCTCGAATTATTCGCAATGCTTTTCAGCGTATCTATGACATGATTATGGAATACGGCGCCGAGGAATTTATAGATGCCAAGAAACGCCTGACCCGGTATCACTTCTTCAGCGACCCCAGCTTTGACAGCGAAGACGCTGTCTTTGGTCTGGAAATTTCTTTGATGCGCCTGGTTAACTTTTTTAAAGCGGCGGCCCAGGGCTACGGCACCGATAAGCGGGTGCTGCTCTTGCACGGCCCGGTTGGTTCGTCCAAAAGCACCATTGTGCGTCGCCTAAAGAAAGGTTTAGAGCTTTACAGCCGCACCGATAACGGGGCAATCTACACCTTTGACTGGTATTTGGGCGACCTGCCCAAAGACGGCTCGCTTCCCCCTCCCCCGGTCAAAGTAAAGGGAAACGCCAACGGTTTAGAAAATGATTGGTTCCCCTGCCCTATGCACGAAGAACCGCTCCATCTTATCCCCATTGAAATGCGAGAACGTTTTATGGAACATTTCAACGAAGGTCGCCCGCCCGATGAACAGATTCATCAAATTACGGGGAACCTGTGCCCGCCCTGCCGCTACTACTTCCGCGAGATGATGCAGCGGTACAACGGCGATTGGGGTCAAATGATTCGCCACATTCGGGTGCGACGCCTCATCTTTAGCGAGCAGGACCGGATTGGCATTGGCACTTTCCAACCCAAAGACGAGAAAAACCAGGACTCAACCGAGCTAACCGGCGATATCAACTACCGCAAAAT
>JAJRVO010000218.1 GCA_024277275.1 Chloroflexota bacterium | reverse complement strand
TCTGCGGGGTTAAGTTTTAATCCTAAAGCGTATGCTTCAAAGATGGACCTGCCCAGCGGAAAGTATTCTCTGGGATCATAACCCAGAATACCCAGGAGTCCAACTAAACTACCCAATGGTAAGCCGTTGTACATAGTGCGCGCCAGACCAACCCGGCCATTTTGAACGATTTTATCTACAGCGGGTGTTAGTGCATACTCTGCGGGCGACAGATTATCTAAAGCTGGATAGCGCCAATCGCACATGCCGTCTGGTATAACTATTACTAGTTTCATGGTTTGGCTTGTACTTACAGGTTGAAAAATAGATAAAAACAATCCAGGAACCTGATAGTAATGATTAGATTCCTGGATCGCTGGCAAACATTTTTTACGACAACTCGGCAAGGAACATCTCAAAATGAATTAAGAGACGCTTGCTGATCATCAACATCTTACTTTTGGGAAAATTACAGACAAGACGCAAAAAAATTAAATTGTCTGGAGTTAGGCCATCAATTTGGTTGCTACCTGCCTGTATAGATTTGTTATCTCATGGTCAGGATAGCGCTGTGCAAATACGCCTGCGCTGGCCAGAGCCATCATTTCATCAGAATGAGGCATTACGGCGGCTACTTCGGCGCTGTAGAGGCGCTCTACCTGTTCCTGAACCTGGTTAAAATCGTAAACCTGTGGTGTTTTGTTAACCACAATAACCAGCCGAGGCACATTTAACTTGCGGGCTACTTCTACGGTCACGCCCGTCCCTTGATAATCCTGCTGGTCGGGACGCATAATAATTGCCAGTGCGTCAGAAATGGCAATAGAGAGGAGCGTTTCCTCGTTTAAGCCGGGGTGAGTGTCAATCATAAGTACATCTAAATCAAGCGCTTCAACTAACTCGTGGAAGCCATCGTTGAGCAGCCCCACGTCGTAGCCTTCACGCAGCACTCTGGCAATCTCACCGGCTTTGATGCTGGAGGGAATAAGATAAGTTTTCCCTGAGATATCCGCTCCCAAGTGCGATGTGACATCATGCGCTGCATCTTCAATGTTGCACTTCCCCCATAGATAATCATTGAGCGAGTGTTTCATTTCATCTTCTTCAAGGCCAAATAGCACATGAATGCCAGGGGATTGGATGTCGGTGTCAATCACGCCGACACGCAACCCCTGACCTGCCAGCAATGCGCTGACATTAGCAGTAGTATTTGACTTACCCGTGCCGCCTCTAAAAGAGTGGACAGAGATGATCTTTGACATACTCTATTCTCCCACTATTGTAAATTTTTAATTACTGATTTTAAGTTATATTTTTCCATCATCTGATGGAAAAACCGGTCTACATTGATTAGATATTGCTAGGGTTTTTCTTCTTCTACCACATCATCCAGAGACGACCAAATGCTTGATGAGAGCACTTTATCCGCTTTGCGTCCAAAGTGAGCTTTGTACCAGATTTGATCCCTGACCTCAACCCGCCGAACATAACCTTTTTCTACCAATTCATCCAGGGTAGCTTTTGTGTCTGCCGACGATTGATTCAATTCGGCGGCAATATCTTCCAACTTAATTCCGTTCTTCCGAATGATCTGGTTGATAACGGTAGCCAGCGCTTTTGGCATATCCAACAAATCAATGGGAGACAACCCACCCGGTTCATCACGCGCATCAATTTCGTCTTGCAGACGGTTAAATAATCCAGCCATCAGTATATCTCCGGCATGGGTATTGGCTCCGGTTGTGGTTTGCATTGACCGCACCATAGCGCATCCGCCACTACAATGGTTTTTGGGGTTTCATTTTTGCCAACATAAACTGATAAAATCACCGGCATTTCGCTGTAATGATTGCGACAAACTCCTCTGCCGCAAAATTTACAAATTCCGGCTGCGGTATTATCACATTGATGACAAACCATAGGCGCTCCCTAACTGGTTATCACCCGGCAAATAGTATTCTTGGTCGCTCTTGACCAGATGCGATTGGCCATAAGAAAAGAAAAAACTAAGGTGGGCTAACTAGGTGTTTTTGAGTAAGTAGATATGTCGCAACCGCAGGGGGTATATAGAATGGTAATTTTACTATAACTTTAGGTTGGATTTTGCCCAGTTAACAATAAACAGCATACCGCAACATGTCCATTTATGCAAATAAATAGCAAAGGAGCATCTAAAAACCCACGGTTCTAAACCATGCCCGGGAATTTGAAGAAATTCTTAATGCAGGGACAAGGGCGTAAGTAAAGCCGTTTTAGCAAATTTTTGCAACCACTGCCCATACAATTCCAAACGCTCCCCCTTTTCCAGCATTTCGACTAGTACACGGCGGCGTAAATCCTTCGGTAGTTTATGGAGTGAAAAAGTGCACTTTTTCACTCCATAAACTAAGCAACGCGCTGCTTGTAACTACCGAAAGACTTCCGCCAAGCTGTACTAGTGAGTTCATGGCATCATAGGCGGGGTCATTTGCCAATTTTAGGGCCGCTTTAGCTGAATTTAGCGCCGCTTCAAATTGGTCGTTTTGGGCTAATATGCAGGCTTTGCTGCCCTCGGCCCACGCTTGCAATGCAGGTACAAATTCAGTTTCAGTTAACTGGCCAAGATTGCCGGACAGGATGGCTTGTTTACCCCGTGCGCTAGGGCTGCCCAACTCAGCAGTTTGGGCATAGGTTTGCTCCGCCGCGCTGTAATCGCCTTGCAGCGCTAAAACGTCTGCTTGGCCTTCTACAGCGACTATTTTTTCCTCAACAGGCGCATCTTCTAGGGCCACTACTTGCTCGTAATATTCCAGCGCCCCGGCATAAATCCCATGTTCCCGCGCTCTGTCACCGGCGCGTCGACCAAATTCAGCCGCTTTTTTGGCATTGTTGCCGTGTAAATAGTGATAGGCTATCAACTCCAGCGGTTGCTCTGTTTGGCGCTCGCTCAACCAGTTGCCAATTTTAGTGTGCCACTCTTGTCGCTGCGAGAAAGAGAGCGTGTTATAAACGGCTTCCTGCATAAGAGGGTGGTTAAAATAGAAAATGTTTTGTTGTCTGTCTGTTAAAAGCCCGGCCCGGGTTACATGTTGCAAAGCAGCGGCTATCTCCTTTTTATCTGTGCCGGACGGGTATAGCTGGAGCAATCCATCATACTCAAATAATTCTCCAATTACTGCCCCTCGTTTTAAAACATCCTGCTGCGGCAGCGGCAACTCATCCAGGCGGGCCAACATCAGTTCATGCAACGACAAAGGCAAGGCCGGGGCCTGTTTTGTCCAGCGAACCTCGCCCGTCCCCCGGTCTAACAAAATAGAATCTGCTCGTTGAAGGGCATGGCACAGTTCTTCAGCATACAGCGGGTTGTAAGGCTCGCAACTGGTCAAATAGATTGGCCGGAAGATATCGGGCCAGCCTGGGCAACAGTGTCGACCAGCGCGGTGAAGTGATTTCTGGTTTATTCATCTTTGATAAAGGTACCTGGATTGAGTGGTTTTGGAAAAATAAATCTTAGAAACTTCTGGGGTCTCTTCAAGTTTACCAGCCGCTCATATCCTTGTCAATCAGAAAACAAGAAGTATACTTGCCATTATGCCCAAAATCCAAAATCCAAAATCCAAAATCCAAAATCGGGATGTTTTTGTTATCGGGACAGCTTCTTTGGATACGTTACATCTGTCTAACGGACAAATGTCGCACGCGGCAGGCGGGGCCGGGCTATACACGGCTCTGGCTGCACATTGCGTCGGGGTGAGAGCCGGATTGTTTGCGCCAAAACCAGACCCATTGCCGGAGCCGTTACAACCCGTGGACGCACTATTGCAGTGGGTCGGCCCAATTATCTCGCCGCACGATCTGCCCTGGCTGGAAATTGAACATCACGGCGGGGGTCGAGCCACGCTGATACATGCCTCTTGGGGTGCAGAAGCCCAATTGACTCCACAGATTATGCCTTCTGCCGTAACCCAGGCTCACATTATCCACATTGCGGCATTGAGTACGGCAGAGCGTCAGCTTGATTTTTTAAAAATGCTTGACCTGCGACGGTCGGCGGTCGGCGGTCGGCGGTCGCTCATTTCAGTGGGCACTTATGGCCGGTTGGTTTATGGCGACACCGAGCGCGTGTGTCAACTGTTTGAGCAGGCCGATCTCTTTTTTATGAATGAGAATGAGGCAAAGGGTCTTTTTGGCAGCGTAGAGCGGGTGCGGACTCGGCCCGGCGCATTGCTGTTTGTGACTCTGGATGCAGAAGGGGCGCTGGTAATTGAGGGTCAACAGACAACCCACGTTCCCGGCCATCCGGCCACGGAGCTAGACCCAACCGGTGCGGGCGATACCTTTTGCGGCGCTACTTTGGCTGGTCTGGCGCGGGGGCAGTCGCCGGTGGCTGCGGCGCGGCAGGCGATGAAGTTGGCCGTGCAGACGGTGCAATCGGTGGGGCCGGATGCTCTATTGGGGCAGTAGTTTTTTTTCAAGCCGGGCAAGCAAGCGGGGGGTGACTTCTCCGGCCTCGCCGCGCTTGCTTTTGAGGGCGATTGCGTCAGTGACGGCCTGTTTCAAAATCGGCATCGAGTGGGCCGGGTTGCGCCGGGCGGCGACGGTGTTATCCATCAGGGCCAGCAATGCCTGACCGGGGGTTAGCCGGCGGGGTTGCCACGTTGCTTCGGGCTGGTACTCGGTGACGATGACCAGACCCACCGGCAGCGGTTCGACGCCGATTTGCCCGCCGAGCGACTCGACCGGGGTTTTTCGACCCGGCTGTCCATTGTTGCCGCGAATGGAGAGAGGCACGGGATAGGGGTGTACCCGGCCTTCTTTATCCAGCACGGCGAACTCATCTGAATAGTAGGTCGCTCCGGCCTCAACCAGCGATTTGACCAGCGAGGTTTTGCCGGTCATACTGCGGCCCGGAATGAGAATGGCTTGAGCTTGCAAGCCCGCTTGACCCCGCCAACCGACCACTCCGGCGTGGACAAAGAGACACTCTTGCGCCCGAAAGGCGGTCAGCAATTGGGTGTGTTGTTCAAGCGCAGCCAACAGGGGCGGCAAATCCGCCGTGCGGGCCAGCAGGTCCGCCCCGCAGTAGAGCAGGCAGTCATTGCCCTGCGTAGTCGGGGCGTGTCTTGAGTTTGTCGAATGGGCCAGCCATAGCGAGTACAAAAAATCCACTTGACCGGCGGGGGCGGCTTGCCAGCCCAAAGGCAAATAGCCGGCGGCTTGTTCCAGCGCGGCGAGGGTGTTGCTGCGCAGCCCAAAGCACAGGCCGTAAGCGGTAAAGCTTTGTCCATTCGTCCAGCCTAGACGGGCTACATTTTCTTGTTGGGGAGTGGTATCGGGCAGGTAAGGCAAGGAGTTTGTTGACATTATTACTCTTGGATCCCCGCAGGGTTGCGTAACCCTGCGGGGCTTGATTTATTCTTTGTGGCGGTTGCTGCCTACCAACTAATAACAATCTGCCCATTGCCGCTGCGTGCCCCCTGCGTGTGCGTAACGCCGGTAGCAGCCGGATCCGTATACGAGGAACCACCACCACCACCGCCGTTGGCACCGCCAATGAGGCCGCCACCCCCGCCGCTGCCGCCGCCGCCACCAAAGAAGCCGTCACCGCCGCCGCCACCGCCACGGGTGTCGCCGCCAAAGAAGCCGCCCTTGTCGCCGCCGGTGCCGCCGCTACCTGATGCGCCGGCCGTGCCGGCCCTGCCACCGCCGCTGCCGCCGCTGCCGCCGCCGGCCTGGGTACCGCCACCGCCACCGTCACCGTCACTAGCGCCACCGGCGGTAGCGCCGCCACTGCCGATTGTTCCACCGCCAGCCCCGCCGAGAACGCTGCCGGGACTGCCTTGACTGCCGCCGCCGGCCACAACCAGCCGGGTACCGCCCCGGCGCACGTCAGATGCGCCGCCGCCGCTGCCGCCATCGCCGGTAGAGCCGCCGCCGCCATTAAAAGTGCCGGCGCCGCCGCCGAGGGGTAAAGTCGTTCCCTGCTCGCCAACATAAACATCAAGCGTCTCGGCCGGCGTGACAGTGATAGTGGCGACGACCCGGCCGCCCAGCCCACCAGCACCACCGCCCTCAGCGCCAAGAGCCTCAACGGTTACACAAGTCACCCCGGCCGGCACGGTAAAGGGTTGCGCCGCGCCGGTAAAGTTGAACGTTTGCGATTGGCCTAACGGCGCTTGACATC
>JAJRVO010000217.1 GCA_024277275.1 Chloroflexota bacterium | reverse complement strand
CGCTGCAAGGCTTCCTCCGGCTTTCCGCTGGCATGGTAGGCCAACCCAAGCTGGTAGAGAGCGTCTGCATCGCTGGGGGTAATACTTAGCGCCCCTTCTAGTGAAGAGATGGCCGCCGCCGGCTGGTCTAATTTTACATAACTTTCGCCCAGAAAGTAGTAGGCCATTTCCAAAGAGGTATCCATACCGGCCATTTCCCCGTCTTTACGTTGCGCCACAAATTTCTCCAGCGGCTCTATAACTTCCTGCGGCTGCTCCAAGCGAGAATGGATAATGCCGGTAATCAAAAGCGCTCCTTGATGCTCCGGGTATAAGCTCAATACTTGGGTTGTTTGCTCGAGCGCCTCTTGGTACATATCCTTGCTCATATAAAATTGGGCCAGAGCTATGCGTGTATCCGGGTTTTGCGGGTCTGCGCGAATGGCCTCTTCCATATGCGCAATATCAATTTCCAGCGGCGACTCGTCGCCCAGATAAACATAGCGGTCCCAATAATAGTAGCCACCAAACGAAACCACACTGATAATAAGAGCTGCCAGCACAATCAAGATAGCTCGCTGGAGGTTTCGAGCGCTTAGGAATTGCTTTGGTATAAGATTGAACATAAAAAATCTCCCTACAACCGCATGTAAAAACGCAAGTTAATATCGGACGGATTTTATGTTATATCCACAAAATCCGCAAAACTTGCCTGGTTTCTTAAGAATAGCTTAGTTTAAAAGATTCAGGGTTATCCTTTGTCAGCGCTGTCCAATTGGGTAGGCGCATTTCCCTACCCAGAGGATACAGCGCTTGATTCAATCACATCAACCAGGTCGCGTACTTCGGTCACCCGGTGTTGTTCGCTGGTTACCACTTGAATCTGCCCCTGCTGCGGATTTAGACGGATAACCTTGAGTTTTGGCAGTGATAGCAGTAATTTACTTAACGAGCAATAGCGGACGGCCTCCAAGTCAGTTACATCCAGGAACACAATGGAGGGCTGGATAGCAATAATTTGAGCCATAGTATCCGGCTGCCGAGGATCCACAATTTTAAACTCCACCTGTCTTAAATGCTGTTGCAAGCGGTTGGCAATACCCTCGGCAAAGAGTGATTGGGTTGATAGAACCACAACGCGTTCCTGCATATGTATGCCTCAGTTAAGCTGATATTGTTAATTTTCTCACAATCTTTATTATCCGGCAATACCCATCGGCTCAAACCGTGATACAAGTGCGGGTAGTGAAAGGAATAATATTTGCCACTCAAATGGGTGGCATTGGTTTTTCTACCTTCCCTTATGGGGTGGGCCTCCCCTTATGGGGTGGTATCTGGTTTATGGTTGGTCTCTCGGTTGCGCATATAAAGGACCATAACAATTAAACCGCCAATGGCTATGGCCACAGCCATAGCCCAGCGACGAAAGGTAGTGTTGGTCAGGGTTTCCCCTGCCGTAGCGCTTACCTCGTCGGCATGACAACTGACGCACAAGCCGGGTACATTGGCCGGATAGACGATGGAAGCCGGATTGTCGGCCCTAAGCATTTGATGCCCGCCGTGGCAATCAAAACATGTAATCTTGTCTCGGATTTCTTTGGCCAGGTGCAAACTGTGGACGCTGTCTTCATATTTAGTCCACTGACCGGCGGGTATATCGTCCTGGCTCATCCAGGCCAGATTTGGGTGGCACTTAAGGCACAGCGCGGCAATATCGGTTTTGGCGGGTACGCCTATGTAGCCGGTACCGGGCGCTTTTGCTCCTTCCTTGGTTCCGGCCTCGGGATTACCATTGTGGCAGTCAACACAACTCACTTGATGCTCAAAATGAATACTATGCTCCCACTGGGCAACAACATTAAGGCGTTTGTCTTTTAGCGTCAGGTGGCAATCGCGGCAAGAGTTAAACCCTTCAGGCCAGGGATACAGAGTTGGGGTTGGGATTGGGATTGGTTCCGGCGCGGGCGAGCCGGGCTGGTGACAATACTCGCACATCTCATTAGATTGATCATCGTGGTTTTCAGGGATACGGTTCGCCCTGCCAACTCCTCCCTGGTGGCAGCTCAGGCAATCATTACGGCTATCAAGCTCGTGAGGGATTGTCGATATGGCTTCTTCTTCTTCTGATGTCCCATCCCCGGAAACCCTGGACCCAATAACGTGACACTCAAAACAATGCCGTTGGGGAACCGGGGGCGGGGCGTCAAGCAGGTGGCAGCCCTGGCATATCTCATTAGGCCAATCGACGTGGTTAGCCGGAAATTGTGTTCCCCCGGCCCCGGTTGCATGACAAGCCCGACAATCTTCGCGCCTCTCCAGGGCATGCGGAATTAGCATGAATGCGGGAGGGTCATGCGCAATTGTGGCGGCAATCCGATGACAGTCTCCGCATACATTGTCATTCCAACCGGCATGGTGATCGGGAACTTGCGTAAAACCCGCCAGCCCTGTCCCATGACAAGACAGGCAGTTATGACGCCCGTCCAGGATATGAGGAATCTCCGGAGCTTCAGGCGGGGCAACCTCAATTGATGATGGTTGGTGACATTCCCGGCATGTATCGTTGGCTCTACCGGCGTGATTGTTGGGAAACTGCGGCGCTCCATCGTTTCCCGTTTCATGGCAACCCCGGCAATCATTCCACCCCGGCACAGGGTGGGGGATGTTCGCCGCAACAGGCCCCAGTTGGTGACAAAACCGGCAAATTTCATTGGGCCAATCGCTGTGGTCGGCGGGAAATTTTGAGGCTCCGCCAATCCCGGTC
The DNA here is from genome assembly GCA_024277275.1 of Chloroflexota bacterium. Taxonomy (GTDB): domain Bacteria; phylum Chloroflexota; class Anaerolineae; order 4572-78; family J111; genus JAJRVO01. Next base: position 5,128 of record JAJRVO010000217.1, on the reverse strand, counting down.
TGGTGGCAAGCCCGGCAGTCGCTCTCTTCTTCTACAGCATGACCAATATCCGGCGCAGGAACCGGGACAATCCGGGTAGCCCCCGGCGGGTGACAACCCCGGCAGATGTCGCTAGTCCAATTGGTATGATCATCAGGAACTTGCGCCCCTCCGCCAACTCCCGTTTGATGACAGGCCAAACAGTCATCCCAGCCCTCTACAGCGTGCGGAATAACGGGAATAGCGGGGGTAGCGCCTGGCGTAGCTTCTTCGGTGGGCGGCAGTTGGTGACAAGCCAGGCAAATATCGTTTGTGCCGCCGGCATGGTTATCGGGAACCTGGGCAGAGCTGCCCCCTGCCTGATGACAGAGCAGGCAATCAGAGCGTCCCTCCAAAGGGTGAGAGATATCGGGGATACCCGGCGTAGCCGTAGGGACGACAGTTGGAGTACCCTTCATAGTCACCTGATGACAAATTAAGCAAACATCATTAGTTCGACCAGTATGATCATCGGGGTATTTTGGAGAGCCATCGCTCCCTGTCTCATGACAGATCAAGCAATCGCCGGCTTCCTCCATTGAGGGTGGAATCGGTTCGGCCTTATCGCCCAACAGGTGGCAATCCTGGCATGTATCGTTGGCCCAATTAATATGATTGGCCGGAATTTTGGGGGTTCCGGCAAAACCTGTCTGGTGACAGGCCAAACAATCATCCCGCCTTTCCAAAGCATGTGGAATGAGAGGCGTATGTTGGGCAACAATAAAAGCAGGGATGAACAACGCGACAAAAAAGACAGCCAGCGTTAATCCCAGACGGCGAGTTAGTAGTTTTTGAGTTTGTGTCACGCACTCCTCCCCATCCCCACAAAATACTTAAAACGTGACTAAAAATTACGGTTTAAGTATTTATAACATCAGACTGAATTGCTCACGCAAACGGCATCACCTTCTGCCGCAGGGCAAGCTCAGACAAAGGGGGCTGTGGCCCGGAGTTGATCGTACCATTGGGGACATAAACATGTCTGTCGTGGCAGGGGTAAAAACAAATTACTGGCTCCACGCCCACTCCAGCAATACGCCCCAATCAGGCGCAAATAGCGGAGAATGCGCTAAGTCCTCCCCGGTCTGTGTTGACCACGATAACCGGCTCGTTTAAACTTAATTATACATATATTGTTGTAATTTTATTCACAAATAATGCGTCCAACAACACCCATCTGTCCAAACCTGGATGCAAATACGGGTAGGGTAAAGATTAACATCGCCTACTCAAACGAGTAAATCCTGTCGCGCAAAAAGGTTTAGGTAACTGTTCACTTGCGCTCACAGATTTCCCGTCACCCGCGTTTCTGGTCCAGAGTCGCCGGGTCGCGGACCCGGCTAGAGCAAGCAACAACTATGAGGTGAACAGTTACAGATTTAACGATGCACAGTTACCACATCCCAATCTTTGCCCCGGCCATGACAAACCTCGCAGGTTTCTACCCCGTTGGCGGTTGTTTGCATTTCTGCGTGTCCAACCATTGCCGGTCTATCATGGCAAGCGGTACAAGCCGCGCTGATAAACGGGATAACGCTTAAAACTTTGCCGCTCTGAGCAACGATGGTCGGCTGTGTTACACCCTTCGGCAACGGTAAATCGTAAGTGTAAGCGTTACCGCGAGGGGGCAGGTGGCAAGCTATGCAATCGGCCAGGTTTCTGGGAAATCCTACCTCAGTATAGTCCTTAGCCCCTTCCTGAGAGCTATAGGTGATAAATGACTGCCGGTATCGGTCTCTACCCTTATGAATCTTGTGAATCAGCGTCTTGAAATCCATTGACTCCGGCGGCATGGCTGCCGGGAGCCGTGCTGTTTCATCGTTGGCGGTTCCGTTATGGCACATTACACAATATTCAATGTTCCGCCGCAAGCCGCCGTGAAGCGTTAAGTCTTTGTGACAAGCATCGCACAGTTCCTGACCTGCCACCTGCCGCCGAGGTTCAGGCGGGCCGCCGTCTAAAGATACGTAAACAACCGGATTGTAACCGGCTATCTGGGTTGGAGGGCCGGGCATTCCAACAGTTTCCAACACGTAGCCTTCTATACTAACCGCATACGTGCCGGAAGCAGCGCCGGGCAGCGTATACCTGAATGTGTAACGATAAGTCCCTTCGCCAACGTCTTGAGCCAAGTTGGGATTAACGGTTTCCGTTACCCGGTTAACGTAATCACTGGTTGGCCCGGCAAGCGTTACGGCCAGGTAATCCATCTCGGCCGGAGCAATGATTTCTCCGGCATTATTTGTAATTTTAAAAACCACCGCCGGCGATCTACCAGGCGCGGCGCCCTCCACGCCAACAATCTCAAAATTCACGCCTCTGGTCTCAGGCGAATTGATGGGAAGAACGTGCGGGCTGCCAAGGGGTGTGCCAAAAGAAACGGTATGGCACAGAACACACATCTCGTCGGGCTGCGGGCCGCCAAAATGGTTTTTACCTGTTTCAAAACTTACGTGATCATGGCAGGCTCCGCATACAGGTCCAAACGGAATCATTTGGTAATCGCCGCTGACGGTCCCGTTGTTGTGGCATGTACCGCAGTAGCGCACATCTTGCGGCCAGACAATTTTAGAGTAATCATACACAGACTGCTGAGGGCCGACAAGCCGGTATGGCTGACCGTCCTGTACGTTATGCAAAAATTTACCCCGGTGAATTTTGTGAATGAAAACGCGGAAGTCGAGCGAGTTGCCGCTTTCGGGATCAAAAGTTTGGTCGGTGTGGCAGGTGAGGCACAAGTCCGCTTCGCGCCGCGTGCCGTCATCGTGAAAAGCCATTGGGGAATGGCACAAATCGCAGGCTTCGGTAGTTACTACTCCCTCGCGGGCCGTTAACGGTTTGCCGCCAATTGGCAGATTTGGGACAAAGTGTAAGACAGTATTTGCTACAGTTGCGCCGCCGTCTTTATAGGCGTATAACCCCATTATTGTCGCCAGGATGGGATCGATGCCTGAAGTCAGGGTATTGCTGAAAGTGTAGGTGTGCGTTCCGTCGCCGTTATCCACCCATTCTCCGCCGCTGTCAGCAAAAGCCTGGGTTGTTTTGGCTAATGCAGGCTGTAGGGTTTGGCCGTCAACGGTGTACGGTTTGCCTTCCACTTCGCGTACCAGCAAACTTTGATATCGGAGTATATTAACGGATTGATATTCAGTCTCTATAAGTTGGGCAATGGTAAAGCCATAGCCTTCCAGGTCGGTGGGAGAGACCGGGTCGCCATTGGCATTGGCCAGGGTTAGGGTAACGATTGGTTTGTTGTGGATGCTGAACTCTACCCCGGTTATGGCAATCTCCAGCCCTTCGCTGGCAGGATTGGGGTGTTTATCAGATAAAACCGCCGTTTCTGATGAATCCGCCGGAGCCAACGATTCCGCCGCCCCCGACGAATCTACCGGCTCCGGCGCATCCGCCGGTCCCGATGAATCCGCCGAAGTCGACGGCCCCGACGGCTCCGGTAAAGCGGCAGTGGGAGCATCCTGCGCATTTTGCGCTTCTGGGGGTTGCTCCTCCACTGTTTTTTCTGACCCCTCTGGCGGTTCCGACTCGGTTTGGCAGGCCATCAATAGCAAGGCAACTGTCGCCAGAACCACCAGAAGGTTAAGAATTTTTGATTCACGTAGCATAGTTACTTCCCCTACTCACAGGGGAAGTAATTATCTTCCCCTAACTAAGAACCGTTTTTGTCACGAGCCGCCAACGCATTTTGAACAACCCCAATGATGTCCAGAGGCAACGGAATGATGGTACTGCTTCGCTCGCCGGCCATCTCTACCAACGTTTGAAGATAACGCAGTTGGAGACTGATTGGCTCGCCGGCAATAACGTGGGCGGCCTGGGCCAGTTTTTCCGAGGCCTGTTGCTCACCTTCGGCGTGGACAATCTTGGCTCGTCGCTCTCGTTCGGCTTCGGCCTGGCGGGCCATTGCGCGCTGAAGCGATTCGGGCAGAAGCACGTCTTTTACTTCCACAGCCGTAACCTGCACGCCCCACGGCTCGGTGTGATCATCAATGATCTTTTGCAGCATCTCGTTGATCTGGTCGCGGTGAGCCAGTAGTTCGTCCAGTTCAGATTGACCCAGCACGCTCCGCAGGGTGGTCAGGGCTATCTGGGTAGTGGCCTGCTCGTAGTCCATCACTTTCATCATGGCATCTTCCGGGTTGATAACCTGGAAGTAAACTACGGCGTCTACCTGAACGGTAACGTTATCTTTGGTGATGACCTCCTGCGGCTCAAGGACCATAGTCTCAACCCGGGTGTCAACCTTAAGCATCCGGTCAAGATAGGGAATGATAAGGTTCAGCCCGGGCGACCGGCTGCCAATGTAGCGACCAAAACGCAGCACAACACCGCGCTCCCACTGCTTAACAACTTTGACTGCCGGCCCGATGACGGCCACCGCAATCACCAAAAAAACGATTAAATTGATCAGTTGTATCATATCGTACCTCCTAAATTTGTCAAAAAGTTATTTATACAAAATTTTATTTTTTGCAACTACCTACCCCTTGAAATCGTTCCAATGCAGAAGCGTGGTAACGAGAGAACCACACTCTAATGATGGTCATGCAAGGCCGGGGTTGGATAGGTGTAGACTTCTCTTTCATCGGCTTTACCTCCTCGCACAATCCATAGTAGCGCGCTGCCGGCAAAGCTTATAGCCGTGGTAGCTACAATAGCTACCCCTACGCTGCCCAATCCGGGGGTGTTTACCACCCAGTGAAAAAATTGAAAAAAAGCAGTATCAGGAAAATTCAATGGTCACCTCCTAATTCCGAAATTAAAATTCGAGGACGGGGGGATTGGGGGGTGGTTCCCCCCATCTACCCTCTCTTACCTCGTTCTAAAACTGGAGTTGTAGATCGTTACTGATATGTATCTGTAACGGGTACTGGCTGAAATAATTCAGCTTGGACTTAAGTCCGCCAAATATTGGGTTACGGATGGATATCCGTAACCATCGGGGTATCCTACGCACTCCAAGATTTACACTCAACACACAAACTCAAGCGGCGCTGCATCGCCGGGTCGGGTTGCAGTCTGGCAAAGACGGCATCCAATTCGGCCTGGCTAACCGTTGGCCGGTTGCACTTGGGACACCCAGCCCGGGGAGACT
>JAJRVO010000216.1 GCA_024277275.1 Chloroflexota bacterium | reverse complement strand
CATAAGTTTTGGGCGGGCCATTAACGCTCGACCAATGGCCAGCATCTGCTGCTCGCCCCCGGAGAGATACCCGGCCTTCACGCCGCGACGTTCGGCAAGCCGGGGGAAGTATGAATAAACCCGCTCTATGTCTTCCTCAATTCCGTCGCTACGGGTGTAGGCCCCGACCAGAAGATTGTCTTCCGGCGTTAAATGCTCAAAGACGCGCCTATCTTCCATAACCTGGACAACGCCCAGGCGAACGATGTCCGCAGCGTCCCTGTGTTCCAGTTTTTGCCCCAGAAACTCTATCGAACCCTTCGTAACCTCTCCCCGTTCGCCGTGGAGAAGCCCTGAGATGGATTTAAGGGTGGTACTCTTGCCCGCGCCGTTGGCGCCAAGAAGAGCTACAATCCCGCCTTCCGGCATCTTGAGAGAGACGCCCTTTAGCACCAGAATGACTCGGTCATAGACCGCCTCTATGTTGTTAACAAAAAGTCCAGCTTGTTTATCAGATTCGGTCATTAGTTTCCTACTTACGGATTACGCGTAATTTTTCAAGAAACCGGGTTTTTATAACTTGAGTGGCAGCCAAAAAACCCGGTTTCTGACGTTACTCCATCTAATTACACAATTATTAGTTTACTTATATAGGTCTGGGTTTTCTGCCATAAATCCTTTAGCAGCTTCCTCTATCAGCCCCTGTACGGTGTCCTCGTAGGCGGCCGTCCAATCGGAGATGGGGACCATTTTCTCGCCATCGAATTCATGGATCTGGGCAAAAGGAGAGCCCATATGGTCCGTAGCGGAGGTGGTCAAACCAGGAGGCACTAACCCTGCCAGCCCGGCCTCTTTCAGAGATTCAGGCGTGATATGCTCATAGCCCCAGGCTACCTGCTCGCTAGTTACGGGATGGCCATACTCCGCGGCGGCCAGGCGTATTGCCTCGGCCGCGATGGCCCCGTTGAATACGCCCCGGTTGTACAACTGCGTCCCGACCTCATAGCGGGGGCCAAACCCCTTGCCCGCGTCATGCACTTCTGTCAGGAGCGATTCGATGATTGGGATGTCGGTGCCGGAACTCGTCCAGTAGTTGGCTCGTACCCCCTTGGCAATGTCAGGTCCAGCCAGGTTGATATCCTGATCCGTGGGAGACCAGGGACAGCCGATTATCTGCGGCATAGGATAGCCCACACGCGCGGCTTCTTGTAGGGATACAACCGTAGACTGGCCCCACGTGCGCAGGATGATCCAGTCTGGCTTGCTTCGTTCCGCAATGTCGGTCCAAACAGCGGTCTGCTCCAGACCAGGCCATTCTACCGGGAACTTTTGCAGCTCAAATCCAAACTTCTCGGCCAGCACTTCCATCAGGGGTACCGTCTCCCGCCCGTAATCGATGTCCACATAAACCATCCCTATCTTTTTGCCTTTCAGGGCGTCCTCGCCACCCTCCTGTTCGGCGATAAACTTCAAGGTAGCTGCTTCAACGGTCCAATAGGTGGGAGAGAGCAGGAAATTGTAAGGGAATGCCTCGCCAAAAGCGGCCGCGGAGATGCCGTAGCCGGTGTGGAGAATCGGCATTTTGTCCTCAAAGGCCCGAGGGGTAACCGCATACGTCGTCCCCGTGCTAAAGGGGATGAAGGTCACCAGATTCCCCTCTGTCTTGGCCCGCTCATAAGCCTCTACGCCTCGCGGGGTGTTATAGCCTGTTTCTATCTCCATCGCTTTGATGGGCCAGCCATCGATGCCCCCTTGCATGTTTATCAGCGTTGCAACATCCTGAAAACCGTTACCAAGGGGCGTTCCCGTATGCTGGAAAGGACCTGTACGATAGCCGGCCAGGGCTACAATATAAGGGTCTTTGCTCATGTCTGCGCCCATTGCTTCTTCTTCTTCAACCTCAGCCGCTACTTCAACCACGCGCGTAACTTCAACTTCTTTAACTACTACTTCAGGCGTGGCCTGTGAACCGCCGCATCCGGTCAGTAACAGCGCCCCAATGAGCGCTAATAGCACTACTGTTAAGCGAATCTTCATAGTATCTCCTCCAAATTCTTTTGTCTATTTATAACTAAAATATTTTTAATTTGATTTTCTACCATTTGTTTCTTCGCTTTCTTATCCAAAGCTTATATAGCGCCCCTCCTTTCTTTTGTCTATTTATTTTTGAGGAGTAGTTATTGGAGATTAAGACAATGATACGCGACATAATCCCCAATAACCAATCTCCCCCATCAATAGGAAAAAGGCCAGAGACGGAAATAATCTTTGATATTTTCCCAAAGTTTAGCCATCCCCAGCGGCTCAACCACCAGGAAAATGATGATCAACGTGCCGAAGATGAGAGATTCCACCCCGGATGTGATGCCGGTACTAACGTATATTCCGGCGGCCTCGCCTACAGTCGTCAGAAGTCGATTCAGGAAGATAGGTAAAAGCAGGATAAACGCTACCCCAAAAAAGTTACCCAGAATACTCCCCAACCCGCCAATAATTATCATTGCTAACAACCTGATAGACAGGCCAAGATCAAACTCGTTGACGTGGGCAATGCGAAAGTAAAAGAAGACAAGCAAGGCTCCCGCTATTCCGGCGTAGAAAGAACTGATGGCGAAAGCCAGGAGTTTGTAATGGGTGATATCGAGGCCCAGAATGCTGGCCGCTACATCGTGATCCCTGATCGCTATCCAGGCCCGTCCGACCCTGCTCCGCATTAAATTCATAGAAAAGATCGTTAGCAACACCAGGAAGGCCAGGGAAATAAAGTATCGATCCAGCCAGGTTTCTACTTGCCAGCCAAATATGTAGATGGCCGGGGGATAGACGGTGTCTCCACCGGCCACGGCCAGCCCGGTTGGGACAAGAAACGGAACCACTCGACTGATCACCCACGGCAGCGCAAACTGCGCGGCCAGGGTGGCCATAGCCAGATACAGGCCCTTAATACGGGCCGAAGGAATGCCAAAAAGAAGGCCGATCAAGGCGGAGTTAAGCCCTCCCAAAAATACGCTGAGAAGGAAGGGGACGCCCTGGATATATGCGATAGCCGCCGTGTAGCCGCCAACCGCGATAAACGCCCCGTGACCCAACGATATCTGACCGCAGTATCCAGTTAACAGGTTCAGCCCGATAGCGGCGATGGAAAAGATCACAAAGGGGAGAATTATCGCCCCAAACCAGTAATCAGTAGCTACAAACGGGATCACAATTGCCGCCAAGACCAGCACAACAATTATTGTCGAACGCGCCAACGGCACGCGGAAGAAGGCCATGTCGGACTGATATGTTGTTTTGTATACGCCACACTCTCTGTTTATCATCTTATACCCTCTCTATAATTTCTCGGCCAAAGAGACCATAAGGCCTGACCCAAAGCACAATGAGCATTAAAAGGTAGGGGAAAAACTCTTTTGTGCCACCGCCAACAATTGGGTCCACGTATCCGGCCACAAGGTTCTCTGCCGCGCCAACCAGAAGGCCGGCGACAATGGCTCCTACTAAACTATCAAGTCCCCCCAGGATCACCACCGCAAAAGCCCTGAAAGCCAGCAATGATAGGGAGAAGCCCACACTCATCCTGGTCCCCCATATTAAACCGGCCACCAAAGCGATGGTTCCCGCAGCGCCCCACACAATAACCCAGAGTCGCTTGATAGAGACTCCCACCGACAGGGCCGCTTCATGGTCGTCGGAGATTGCCCGCAAGGCTCTCCCGGTCTGGGTGTACAAAAACACGTAGCCTGTGGCGCCAAAAAGAATCACGGCCATCACTGCGCCTATAACGTTTACCGGGAGAATGAGCATCCCTCCTAAATCTATAGGAGCTCTGGGGATGCCAATGTCGATGGTATAAACAGGCCAAATGTTGCTGGCCAGGGTTTGGACGCCCTCAAGAAATAATCCCAGTCCCAGCGTGACCATAATCAGGCTGATGATGGGCTGGGCCACCAGGGGCCTTAGCACAAGCCGTTCTACGGCAAAACTCATGCCTATCATCACTGCCGCTCCCAGGACAACCGCTGCCAATGCAGGAATGCCTAAGTATATCAGCACGGCCACCATAAAGCCCGCTATAAGTACCATTGCGCCCTGGGCAAAGTTAAGCACCTCTGAGGCTTTATAAACAAGTACCAACCCCAGGGCTACCAGGGCGTACAACGTACCCGTAAGAAGACCATTTACAAATAGTTCAAAAAAGAATTCCAAGGTAATCTCCTCCTTGATCAGTTATCAGTAATCAGTTGTTATTCACCGTTAATTACTGATTACTGATTACCAATTACTAGCTTTCTACTTCCACATTCTCAATCCGTAATACACGCTCTACCTTCGAGGTTCGGCCATCCTCATAGGTGACAAGCGCTTTTACCGTTACATCTGGTTTATCTCCGTAGAGCGCCTCTTTAATCTCGGCGTATTTCTTGGCAATAAATCCTCTGCGTACTTTCCGCGTCCTGGTAATCTCTTCATCGTCGGGGTCAAGTTCTTTGTGAAGTACCAAAAATCGCTTGACGCGCAGTTCGGGCGCGAGTTTGGCGTTAATCCGCTTTATCTCCTGGTGCATCAGGTTATACACCTCTGGTTTTTGGGCAAGGTCCATATAGCCCCCATAAGGTATTCTTTGCTTCTCTGCCCAGTTCGACACAACGTCCAGATCTATGTTGAGCATAGCCGTCACAAAGTGTTCATCATCGCCAAGCGATACCGCCTCTTTGATATATGGGCTAAACTTAAGCTTGTTCTCAACATACTGAGGGGCAAAAATAGTCCCGTCAATTAGCTTTGAAACGTCCTTAACCCGATCCACAATCACAACGTGCCCATCGGGGTCTACAATGGCCGCATCGCCCGTGCGTAGCCACCCCTCATGAAACGTTTCTGCGGTGGCTTCCGGGTTCTTAAAGTAGCCTGGGGTTATATTTGGTCCCTTGACCAAAAGCTCGCCGTCTTCGCTTATTTTTACTTCAAAGCCGGTTACAGGAGGTCCCACACTCTCCGGGTTTACATCTCCGTCCCGGTGTAGGGTACCCAGAGCGCTGGTCTCGGTCATAGCCCAGAGCTGCTTCATGTTCACCCCCAGCCCCCTAAAAAACAAGAGAATTTCAGGGGCAACGGCAGCGCCGGCAGTCAGGGCAAAACGGATACGACGCAGGCCCAGGTGGTCCCGCAGCGGCCCATATACCAGGGGTTCGCCTATCGGGTAAAGAAGCCTGTCTAACATAGCAACAGGTTCCTTCTTCATCTGTTGCTCGGCTACCCTCATCCCCAAAGAAATAAAGTAGTTTCCCAGTTTACGCTTTATCCAATCAGAGTCTTCTACTTTAACCTGGGTTTGCGAAACCAGATTCTCCCATATCCGTGGCGGAGCGAACAGAGAGGTAGGCCCTATTTCCTTTATATCCCTTTGGACGGTTCTGGGCGACTCAGGGCAATTGGTAGTGGCTCCCGATACAAGGTTGAAAACGTGGGTCAGGAGATGGTCTCCAATCCAGGCCATAGGCAAGTAAGCCATAAACTCGTCTTTCTCGTATATAGGCTGTACTTGCATAAAAAGCTCTGCCGCCGAAACCAGGTTGGAGTGGGTCAGCATTACCCCTTTTGGGAGGGCAGTGGTACCTGAAGTATAGGGGATAATAGCCAACTCTTCCCCCTTCCCTTCGGCCACAATGTTTTCAAAGAGATCAGGCTCTTTCTGCGCTACCTCTCGCCCCATCTCTTGAACCCGGATGAAGCTCAACAGGGCGGATGTATCGTAGCTGCGTAGACCCCGAGGGTCATCGTAAATAATTTTCTCAACCTTGGGGATATCCTCCTTGAGATCTGATATCTTGTCTACTTGCTCCTGATCTTCAGCCATTACTATCTTGACTTCGGCGTGGTTCAGTATGTGTTGGACCTCTTTGGCAATAGAGTCCTGGTAAAGAGGGACCGGCAATCCCCCCAAGCATTGTGCCGCTGCCATAGCCCAGTAAAGCTGAGGACGGTTATCGCCTATGATTCCCAGCGTATCACCTCGCTCAAAACCAAGTTCCCTAAGCCCCAAAGCAAACTCTTTTACCTGCCGATAGTAATCTGACCATGTGTACGTTTGCCAAATGCCAAAATCTTTCTCCCTGATAGCGGGCCTGTTGGGCCATATCTGGGCATTACGCACAAGAAACTTGGGAAGCGTGTCGTGTTGTTCCATAAGTTATACCTCTTATCAGTTATCAGTGACCAATTATCAGCGACCAGCTATCAGCGACCAGTTATTACTGACTGCCGACTTACTGACTACCGACTACCGACCACACACTAGTGGCCCAGATAGGCTTTAACTACCTGCGGATCCTTGCGAACTTTCTCGGGACTTTCGTCTGCTATTTTGACTCCGTGGTCTAGTACAACCACCCGGTCAGATATGTCCATAACAACCCCCATATCGTGGTCGATAAAGACAACGGGAATGCCCCTCTCTTCATTGACATCGAGAATAAATCTGGCCATGTCTTCCTTCTCTTCTACATTTAGACCCGCCATTGGCTCGTCTAGTAACAAGAGCTTTGGCTGGCTGGCAAGCGCCCGCCCTACCTCAACGCGCCTTTGCAACCCCATTGGAATAGAGCCGGCGGGCGTTTTTCTAATGTGTTCTATCTCAAGGAAATCTATAATGTCTTCTGCCAGTTCCCTATAATGAACCTCTTCTTTTTGACCAAATCCCCAGTAAATACCACAGGAAAGAAAGTTAGAGCGCATACGGACGTGAGCGCCGCTCATAATATTATCCAAAACGGACATTCTCTTAAAGAGAGCGATGTTTTGAAAAGTGCGGGCCACGCCCAGCGTAGCAACCCGGTGGGCAGGCAGGCGCGTAATGTCTTGCCCATCCAGCGATATCTGCCCCTGGTCGGGATGATACCAGCCGCTTATGCAGTTTATAAGCGTAGTCTTGCCCGCCCCGTTGGGGCCGATACATGCCAGAATCTCTCCCTCGTTAACTTCTATACTTACACCCAAAAGGGCTTGCACCCCTCCAAAGCTTATATCTATTCCCTGTACGTTAAGAACAGTCATAAAAAACTCCTACTCTAATCCTTGACACAATTATGCGTCAATTGGAGATATTTCATATATCAGGCTGCCAATTCATTGGCAGAAATACCGGTTGTTCTGCCATCCAGCGTTTCAATCCGCAAACGGGTCCGAATCATCGCTGTACTGCCATCCTGATAGGTAATCATCGCCTCAACATCCACCCGGTCGGTTTGGCTGTAAAGCGCCGAGATGATGTCGTCGTAGCGTTGGGTAACAAAGTTGCGCCGTACTTTGCGCGTGCGCGTTAGTTCTGCGTCGTCGGCATCCAGCTCTTTGTGAAGCAGTAAAAAACGGCGAATGCGCGCTGATTTTGGCAGGTCGGCGTTGGCAATTTTAACTTGCTTGCGCACCAACTCATACACCTTAGATTTTTGGGCCAGGTCGGTGTATGTGGTGTAATCAATTAAATGGTTCTCGGCCCATTTGGCGGTGATCTCCATATCTATATTGAGCATAGCCGTGACAAAGGGCCAGTCTCCGCCAAACACAACCGCTTCTTTTATGTAGGGACTAAATTTGAGTTTATTCTCAATAAACTGCGGGCTAAACTTGGTCCCGTCGTGCAAGGTCATCACGTCTTTGGCGCGGTCAATCACAATCAAGTGACCGTCTTCGTCAAAGTAACCGGCGTCGCCGGAGTGGACCCAGCCGTCTACCAATGTCTCGCGTGTAGCCTGCTCGTTATGGTAATACCCCAGAAAAACCGCCGGCGATTTGATCAAAATCTCGCCCCTTTCGTCAACCCGAATTTCAGTTTCCGGGAGGGGGGTGCCAACTGTTTGGAACTTGATGTCGTCGTCGCGGTGAAGCACCGAAATGCCGCTGGTTTCTGTTTGGCCGTAGATTTGTTTCAGGTTGACGCCTTGAGCGTGAAAGAAACGGAATACGTCCGGTCCCAGCGCCGCGCCGCCGGTGTAAGCCCGTTTTAGGCGGCTCAGGCCCAAATGATCCTTGATCATCTGAAAAATAACTAAATCGGCCAGAAAATACAACACTTGCAAAACAATATTTGGCTTTTCTTTGCGAAAGCGCGCGTCGGCCATACGATAGCCGACCTTCATAGCCTGGTCGTAAAGGAAACGTTTTAACCAACTGCTATCTTCTATCCTGACCAGCACATGGTTAACCAGGTTTTCCCAGATGCGCGGCGGGCTAAACATAGATTGCGGCCCAATCTCTCGGATGTTAGATAGCGCCGTTTCGGGACGCTCAGGAAAATTAAGTGTAAAGCCGCATAGTAAACTGCATGCAAATGACATCATTTGTTCGCCAATCCAGGCCATTGGCAAAAAACTAACAAACTCGTCGTCCGGCTGCAAAGGGTCAACCTCCATCAGGTTCTTACCCATCGCAATTAGATTGGCGTGAGAAATCATCGCCAGTTTGGGGTCGTCAGTTGTCCCCGAAGTGGTAGAGAGAATGGCGATGTCGCTGCCTTTACCGGCGGCAACGCTCTTTTTAACCCAGCCGGGATTCGCCTGTTCAAACTCTGCCCCCAATTTCTCTACGTCAGGGAAGAACATCAAGAAGTTTTCAGTATAGTTACGCAGCCCTTTGGGGTCGTAGTAGATTATCTTCTCAACCCCGTCAAGCCGCTCCCACATATTCAGGATTTTATCGGTCTGTTCCTGGTCCTCAACGACGATGAACTTTACCTGAGCGTGAATGATGATGGAGACTATCTCTTTAACCAGGGCATCCTGGTAAATGCCAATACTTTTGGCCCCGGCGGCCTGGGTTGCCAGCTCGGCGTAGACCCACTCGGGCCGATTGTCGCCAATGATGGCTACTGTGTCCTCTGACGTTAGGCCCAGGCTAACCAAACCCTGGCAAAAGTGGCGCATGTGCCGTACATACTCTGTCCAGGTAACGGCTTGCCAGATACCATACTCTTTCTCGCGCAGAGCGATACGCTTATTGCCGTATTCGCGTTCGCGCTCAAGTAGTAACTGTGGAAACGTCTCAGCCACGTGCAACTCCTCTACTTAGTGTGGAAACGTCTCAGATATATGCAACTCCGTTACTTGCCGTTGCACCTCTTCTGGCTGAAGCTTATTATTTATTGAGAACCTGAGTAACTTCTTATAATATAGCTGCTCCGAGTATAATTTAGAAGTATGAGAGAATTATAATTGACCAACGCTAACAAAGCGTTTACCGGGGCGTTAACGCAGGCGTTAATGTGTTGTTATTTTACACTTGTTGGTTTAAGGCGAATCTTTTTGTCAATCCCTCACGCCGAGGCAGGCGAATCGGCCACGTCTACATTTGGCCCGTGCAGTTGTAAACCCGAAATGACAACGGCCCCGGTGCGCTCGCCGGCGGCTTGTCCCTGGGCGGCTTGCAATTCATCAATCATACCAAGTTCGTCAAAGATAGTGGTAGCGCGAAAGTGGCAATCGACAGCCCAGGCAACCTGACCGGCCCGGTCGTACAGGCGGCGCAGGGTCAGATAGGCGCGGGCCAAATCGGGGCGGGCGCGCACTTGCCGCAACATTGTTACGGCGCCAATTAATATTTTTTCTATTTGCGGCCAGTCGGGCTGCGACTGGCGCATAGCAACTTTGGCTTGCGTGTGAAGCGCTACGGCCTCTGCCCAGCGATCTCCGGCTTTAGCGGCTAACTCGCCGGCCAAAATTGCCGTTCCGCGCGCGGCGGTGTATTGTCCGGCTTCGCCCTGGCACTGCGCCAGAAATAGTTGCGGCATATACACCAATACGCGGTAATCTTCGGTTTCGGCCCAGCGCAGCGCGGCCTGGATTTCTTGCAGGCCGGTTTTGGTTTGGCCCAGGTATACTAACGCCCGACCCACTACGGCTCGCAGCATAAAGGCATAGGGCGACATGCCGGTTTCCTGCCACAAATCGCGGATAGGTTCGGCAACTTCCAGCACCCGTTCCCATTCACGCAACTCGGCATAGATAAAGGCCAACTGCATGCGGGCTACGGTCTGCGTTGCCCCAACCACTTCAACCCGGGCTAACTCTACCCCGGTTTGGGCCGCCGTAATCGCTCGCTGCCACGATCCAACGCGAGCATACGCTACTCCCAAATAGCCGTACGCCACCGGCAAGTCAGCCGGCGGGGGGCCTTCTTCGGCCAGGCTGATGTAGCGTAGCAGGTAGGCAATAGCGTCGTCAAAATTACTAAGCGCAATGCTGACCCGGCTTAACATACGCAAAGCGCCAAAGCGTAACCTGACGTCGTCCAACTCTTCGGCCCAGCGTAAGGCGCGCCGGGCATAATCCCCCGCCGTATCCGGGCGACCGCGCAGCCAGAATATCTGCGCCGAGCGCCGCAGGATGCGCGCCAGTCGCCATATATCGCCGAGTGATTCAGCCAGGTGTTCAGTCTCTTGCAGAATATCCAGCGCTTTGGGCAGCGTTCCGGTAAAAGCATACGCTTGCGCCAGTTGCAGGTTCAGGTCAATCCGTTCTGCTTTTTTGGCGGATTTTGGGCCGGAGACGCGCCCCAGCAAGCCAATTGCCCGAAGCCCAAATTCACGCGCTTCGGCGTAAGAATGTACGTTAAGGGCGCGCTCGCCGGCTTGGGCCAGGTAGGGCAAGGCTTGTTTGGGCGCGTCGCTTAGATAATAGTGGTGAGCCAGGGTAGCCGGGTCGGCGGGGGGGTCCTGGTTGTCCAAAAATTCGGCAATGCGATGGTGAACACGCTGCCGGCGCGCGCGGCTGAGTTGATTGTAGGCTACCTGACTAATCTTCTCGTGGGTGAAATCGTACCCCTCTTTTGTCTCGCGGACCAGGTTGCGCGCCAACCACTCGTCCAACGCGGTCAGCAGCGCAGATTCTGAGCTGTCGCTGATTTCTTGCAAGAGTTGAAAAGAGAATTCGCGCCCCAGAGCGGCGGCAACGCCCAAACAGGCGCGACCCTCGTCGCTCAACTTGTCCAGGCGGGCTTCAATAACGGCCTGAACCTGGAGCGGAATGGCAAAGTGCGGGCGTTGCCCGGCGGCGTCAATGGGTACGCTTTGCGTCCAATCGCCGCCGGCTTCCTGAACTGCGCGGACGGTTTCGACGATGAAAAAGGGATTGCCTTCGGTCTCCTCGTACAGGCGGCGTAAAAAGCGGGGGTCAAGCTGGTCATCTTCCATAAGTTGTCGGGCCAAAAGCTGGGTTTCCGGCTCAGACAGGCGAGCCAGTTGCCATTGTTGGAGTAATCCTTTGCGCTGCAAGGTGCGCACCAGGCGTACCGGATCGGAGGACATATCTTCGGGTCGGGCCACGGCCAAAATTAGCAACTGTGCCTGTGTTGCCCGTTGGGCCAGGTAGCCCAGAAAGTTCCAGGTGAGGCCGTCGGCCCAGTGCAGGTTATCCAGGTACAATATCAGCGGGCGCGGCAGGGCCAGGGTAAGAATAAAATTGCCCAAGCCTTCTACAAGGTGGTGCTGCCCGCCGGTGTTGCGGCGGGAGGCATCCAGACCGGGGAGATACGTTTGGAAGTCCGGCAGTAGCGACACCAGCGCGGTTAGCCAGGATGGGGGCGGGTGGAATAACTCCCAGGGAATGGTCTCGGCAGCCGCGCTGCGCAGCGCCTCGACCAGCGGCCCATAAGGCAGCATCGACTCAAATTCGTGTCCGCGCCCGGTTAACACGTAGGCCGGCGTGTCCAACCGTGTTAGCCATTCTGTCACCAGCCGGGTTTTGCCCACGCCTGACTCGCCTTCTACAAAGCACAAACTGCCCTGCCCGGCTATGGCCTGCGCCAGCGCAGCATCCAGCCAGGCCAGTTCAGACTCTCGACCAACGAGCGGCGGGATTGGCTGCCCGCTTGGACGGCGGGGCGGCGGCGTAATTTTTGGGTGTACCGGCGCCGGCATCATAAGGCTATGGTTATGGTACTCGCCGCTTAACATAGCCTCATAGGCGGCTACAATTTCCGGCAGCGGCTCAATGCCCAGCTCCTCCTGAAGCAAGGCGCTGAGTTGGTCAAACTGCTGTTTAACGCTGGCACGGTTGCCGGCTGCGTAGTACACGCGCATCAACCGCAGATGGGCGTTCTCTAACAGCGGGTCAAGGGCCAGATAGCGTTTAGCGTGAGTAATAGCGCGAGAAAACTGATGCGCAGCCTCGCATTGGTCAATTAGCCGCAGCAAACATTGGCGATAAAGGCGGGCCAGGCGTTCCCGTTCGGGAGCGGTCCAATCGTCATAGATTTCTTCCAGCAAGTCGCCTGTGTACAGTTTTACTGCCTGGGATAAATCCTCGTCCGGCGGTGAGCACGCAGCCTCAAAGGCGGCCACGTCCAGTTGCCAATCTGCGGGCGGAGAAAAGCGGACAACGTTCGCCTCGGCAAAAATCAACTGTCCGTCGGGGTCAATGGGTTCAAGGGCGCGCCGCAGCCGGTGCAGATATTGCCTCAGGTTTCGCCGGGCAACGCTTTCGGTGCTGCGCGGCCAAAACAAAAAAGCCAGCCGTCGCCGGTCTATGTTTTGAGAATGATTCAATACCAGGTAGGCAAACAGCGACCTGGCCGTAGGCGAGCCGAGGTCGATGGAAGAACCATCTTGGGTCAGGATCTCCAGTGTCCTGAATAAGCGGATTTGTAAGCGCTGCATAGAAACTCAAATGATACCACATTACAGAAAAGGTTGACTCTTTATTGGCCAACTCTTTCAATTGATCATTATCACGCGATACCCTGAATTTTACTCATTAGCGCTAATAAGTGAAATTTTAGACAGCGCTAAGGTTTAACTAAATGGCGACGACTTTTAGCCAGACCAATCAAACCAGAGCGATGAAGATTAAAAGAACGGTTTCCTTTGACAAACGCCTCTTTATATGTTATTCTGTGTGCAATTGAACATATATTGTGCATTTGCACAGCCGATGAATCTTATGATTGACGACAACCACCACGAGTTACTGGCCCAGATAGCCACAATGTATTATGAGCAAGAGATGACCCAAAATGCTATTGCCGTGCAATTGGGGCTATCGCGGGTTAAGGTTTACCGCTTGCTTAAGCAAGCCAGAGCCGAGCAAGTGGCGCAAATTGTCATTACCTGGCCCATCCAACGAGACTCCGAACTTGAAACGTTGCTGAAACAAACATTTGGGTTAAAGGATGCGCTGGTTCTTAAAACGTCCACTCAAAATGAGATGACAACCTTGCAACGACTTGGACAATTGGGAGCGCGTTACCTGGAACGGACGCTG
This sequence comes from Chloroflexota bacterium, assembly GCA_024277275.1. Classification (GTDB taxonomy): domain Bacteria; phylum Chloroflexota; class Anaerolineae; order 4572-78; family J111; genus JAJRVO01. The sequence continues at coordinate 804 of JAJRVO010000216.1, read as the reverse complement.
ACAGATGGCTCAACAATGGCCGTTTGCCTGGGGCGCACCTCATACGAAACCATCCATGCTATCAGCCCCACTTTCCAGGCAAAGGTTCGAGTGGCCCAGGCTGTGGGCAGTGTGCCTTTTACAATGCAACAATTAGACAGCGCCACGCTGGCCCGCGAACTTGCCCAGAGATTGGGCGGCGAGGCGCTATACTTAACTTCTCCTCTAATGGGCGATAGCGTTGAGGCCAGCGAGGTGATTCGCAATCAAAGAGACATCAAACGCACCTTGATGGCAGCCCACCAGGCCGATGTAGCTCTGACGGGAGTAGGTAATCTCGACCCGGCTATCTCCGGCTTTAGCCAGGCGGGGTTTATCAGCGCCGAAGAGTTGACGACCTTAACCGCCGCCGGCGCTGTGGGCGATATGGCCGGGCAAATCTATACGCTCGACGGGGAGTTGTACCCTTGTGAATACAATCAGCGCGTAATTGGCATAACCCTGGAGGCATTGAAAAAAATTCCCCTGACTATTGCCATAGCAATGGGGCAAACAAAAGCCAAAGCCATTCTAGGAGGATTGCGCACCGGGGTCATTGATGTCCTTTGTATTGATGATCTAGCTGCCGGTGAAGTAATGAGATCTGTAGTCAATTAGCAATGAACAATTAGCAATGAACAAAGTGGGGTTCAATGGTAGGTTCCGTGCATACCACAAGATGTAGTGGTATGGCGAAAAAGGTCAAAGGGGGTAAAATGAGGCTGGAATCCAAAAAAGACAGAGGAGAGCCTCAAAAATGACCCCAATAAACCTTGATTTCAATAT
>JAJRVO010000215.1 GCA_024277275.1 Chloroflexota bacterium | reverse complement strand
CATTTTTATGGGACACAGATGAACACAGATTTCACAGATTTTTGTTTAGTTTTTTACCATAATCTGTGTTTATCTGCGAAAATCTGTGTCCTATTCTCTGGCTTTCAGAATGTTACTTTGTGACCGTGCTGAGTATAGCATTTCTAAAAACCCGGGCCAAACCGGGGATTTATCAATCCCCTCGGAGCGAATTTTGGATTTACTGAATCTGCGTGAGTTGCGCTCCATTTTCCCCTTTGTAGTGAAAAGTGTCGGGTAGTGAAACGTGTTTTGATGGATCCAGGCTTTAGAGGTGAAACTCCGTCTATCAAGTATTGATAACCGGCGACACAGGCTTTTCATTGACCACAAGCTGAAATACATCCGGCCGGGCGTAGTGACCGACAACATCAAAGTCAAACTTGCTACGAGCGACTTCAGCCAAATCCAGGTCGGCATACAGAATACCCTCTTCATTATATAGCGGCCCGGCTATTACATCCCCCACCGGCGAGATGATGGCGCTGCCGCCCCGGCTCAGAATCTCCGGCTGGCCGGCCAAATCTTCAATGCCGGCCAAATCGGGCGGGTACATCGACTTGGTGACAAATTGATTGCAGCCCAAAACAAAGCAGCGACCCTCACAGGCAATGTGGCGCAGCGTGGCCTGCCAGCTATCGCGGGCATCTGCGGTTGGGGCCAGGTAGATGTCAACCCCCTTACTGTACATCGCCATTCGAGCCGGCGGCATATAGTTCTCCCAGCAAATCAAGCCGCCTATTGTGCCGTATTCGGTGTCGATGGCAGTTAAGGTGCTGCCGTCCCCCTCGCCCCAAATCAGGCGCTCGGCGGCGGTGGGCTTGAGTTTGCGATGCTTGCCCAGCAAGTCGCCCTCCGGCCCAAAGTAGAGCAGCGTACAGTACAGCGTTCCGCCTCCAAAGTCAGTGTCTCGCTCAATCACGCCGACAGCCAGATAGACGCCGGTCTGCCGAGCCACTTTGCCAAGAGCCTGGGTGGCTGGGCCGGGCACATCGACAGCGTTAGCCCAGTACCGCTGCCAGGTCTGTCGCCCCTCCGGGCTGCGACTACCGACAACCGTGCCGAAGGCTAACCCACGAGGATAACAAGGGATGAAGGCTTCGGGAAAGAGAACTAATCCGGCTCCCTGGCCGGCGGCTTCGGCGGTCAGGCGGCAGGTTTTTTCTACGGTGGCGTCATGGTCAAAAAGAACTGGCGCGGCCTGCACTACCGCCGCTTTTACTTGGGGGAAGGAATTTGTCATTTTTTCTCTCCAGAGTATAGATTCAATAGACCCAATTTTACCCCCTCTAACTCCCCCTCAAGAGGGGGAGGACTAAACTTCCCCCCTTGAAAGGGGGGATTGAGGGGGGTAAAATACGTATAGACTACGAAATTTGGATCTACTGAGATTGATTTGAAACAAGCATATAGAATATCGCTTTTGGTGTCAAGTGACCAGTTTAGCGATGGCATTTAACACAAAACCTGACTTTGTGGTATAAATTTATATAGGACAAAGTCAGGTGGAGGATATGGATAACAAACTGGATGAACTGAAAAAGAAGTATCCGCAGAAGTTTGCGCCGGAGGATCGGGTCTTTAAACACATCCGGCGGGGTAATAAGATATTTATCAGTACCGGGTGCGGGCAGCCACAATATCTTATTCAGGCCCTTATAAGTTACCTGGAGGCGCATCCAGGCGCTTTTTTTGATACCGAGGTGTTCCATGTATGGGGCCTGGGAGTGGAACCTTACCTGGACCAAAAATTTAGCGACTACTTTCGATACAACTCTTTCTTTATTTCAGACAGTACCAGAGAGGCCGTTAATCAGGGATTGGCAGATTATACCCCCATATTTTTGTCCCAAATTCCGGCTTTGTTTCACCAAAAAATGGTACTCATCGACGTGGCCCTGATCCAAACTGCGCAACCGGATGAGCACGGGTACATGAGCCTGGGGGTCAGTGTCGATATTACCCAGGCGGCCGTAGAGAATGCAGGCTTGATTATTGCCCAAATTAACGCTAATATGCCCCGGGTGCATGGGGATGGCTTTATCCATATTGAAAATGTCGATTTTATCATCCCGTATGATGAGCCGGTGTTAGAGTACAAAGTTGAGGTAGATGATGAGATAGCGCAGCACATTGGCAAGTATGTGTCGCGTCTGGTTCAAGATGGCGACACAATAGAAGTGGGGTACGGTAGTATCCCCAATGCAATTTTATCTAATCTTGTCGACAAGAAGTATTTGGGGATACATACAGAGCTGCTATCTGATGGCATTGTGGACTTGATGAAAAAGGGGGTTATTGATAACACCAAAAAGAGCCTTAATAGAGGCAGAACGGTAGCCACATTCTGTATGGGCACACAAGAAACCTATGAATACCTGCATGATAACCCGACCATAGAATTTAGAACGGTTGATTATACCAACAATCCGCTGGTTATTGCCCGGCATGATAACATGACCGCTATCAACACGGCTTTGCAAGTGGATTTGACAGGACAGTATAGCGCCGAGTCTGTTGGCGAGGCGTTTTATAGCGGCATTGGCGGGCAGGCCGATTTTATGCGGGGGGCGGTTTTGGCCCGAAACGGTAAAACCATTCTGACGCTGCCATCGACGGCGGAGAACGGCAGGTTGTCAAGAATAGCGCCGTGTCTAAAAGAGGGGACCGGAGTCACGCTCAATCGGGGCGATATTCACTATGTTGTTACCGAATACGGTATTGCCTACCTGCACGGCAAAAACGTTAGAGAGCGGGCAATGGAGTTAATTGCCATTGCCCATCCAAAATTCAGGCCGTGGCTGATAGAAGAGGCAAAAAAGCGGAAGCTAATCTATAAAGACCAGGCTTTTATTCCGGGTAAAAAGGGAGAATACCCTGAAGATTTGGAAACTTATAGAACCACAAAGCAGGGCCTTGAAATCTTTTTTAGGCCGGTAAAAATAAGCGATGAGTCGTTGTTAAAGGATTTCTTTTACTCCCTCTCGAATGAAAGCCTACATTGCCGCTTTATGGCCGGGTTAAAGGGGATGCCCCACAAACGCTTGCAGAAATTTGTGGTTATTGATTACACCCGCGACATAGAGATTTTGGCGGTTATTAAAAATGAAGAAAAAGAGAAAGTGGTGGGCATAGGCCAATACGGCATTGACCCGGTAGCTCACACAGCCGACGTAGCTTTTGCCGTAAGAGATAATTATCAGGGAAAAGGGATAGGCGCCCAGTTATTGATTTATCTGACATATTTGGCTAAAAAGCAGGGGTTACTTGGTTTTACAGCAGATGTGCAGGCCGATAATTGGCGTATGCTTCATCTATTTGGCAAGATGGGTTTTGATATTCAACAGAGGCTTGAGGCGGGAACATACGAATTGAAGATGCTCTTCAAGAGAGATGTCAATGGATATTAGCCGTATGCTCGTCTATAATAACGGCGGCATCGATATTTTGCAGCGGGCAACCCGCTTTTGTCATCTCTTGAACCAGGGTGCGGAAACTTAATTGAGCCTCGTTGAAAATAATACTCACTTCTTGCGTTTCTAACACAATTGTAAAATCTTTAACGCCGCATAAAACACTTAATTGCGCTTCTAGATTTGTGGCAACTTCTTCAGTTAGAGCCGCGATACGTAAAGCCTTAAACTCCATTGGTGGAGTATCTCCTGGATAATTTGTTATTTCTGGGCCATAAATTTGAGCCTTAATAAGAAAGAATAAACGCAAATTACCTATACTGGTAGTGACAGATGTCATCTCATATACCGACAATCGTCCTGTCTTGACCGGGTTAGTGGGGCAATTGGTCATAATGGGTGCGTATTTCACGTTCAAGAAAGAAATCCTCTGGCAAGAGGCCATTCTTTGGTTTAACTTTAGTTAGGCGCAAAACAAAAAATGCCCTCTTGCAAGAGGGCATTCAGGCGTTTATTCTTAATCAAGGTAACTACCTACCTTGAGCCAAATACGGCGCTTTAGTACGGGTAATTGGTTATTAGTAATTAGTGATTGGGCCAAATTACCAATTACCATTTACTAATTACCGCTATACTCAACATCTAAGTTAGCACAGCTAGGTAGTT
>JAJRVO010000214.1 GCA_024277275.1 Chloroflexota bacterium | reverse complement strand
GCAGCGTTATTACCGGCGCCAGCCGGGTCGATCAGGTGCGTGAAAATCTAAAGGCCCTTGAACTAAAGGACAAACTCACGCCCGAAGCGCTGGCTCAAATTGAAGAGATTTTGGGTAACGATCCCAACGCGGAAGAAGCATGAGCGACCTTAGCCCCGAACAAAAACATCCGGTCAACATCAAGGTTGACATCAAAAAAAGCGAGGTGCGTATCGAGTGGGCCGACGGCTACCGGAGCGCCTATCCGCTGGCTTATTTGCGCCAAATTTGTCCCTGCGCCAACTGTAACCAGCAGCGCAGCAACCCGGACCCCCTGCGTGTCTTAACCCCGGAGCAAATGGCCATCAGCGATAAATTGACCCCGGAGCGCCCGGTTGAAATGGTCGGCAAATACGGTCTGCAATTTTTTTGGGACGACGGGCATCGCAGTGGTATCTACTCCTTTGAATTTCTACGGGATTCGACGCCCTCATAAGTGTTAATAAGTTTAACTGGAATTGGTCTCCCACTATGCACAAATCATTAATTCTCTGCATTACCCTGTCAATAGTAATTCTGCTGACCGCCTGTAGCGGCAATGTTTCGTCCCAGCCTACGGCCATACCTGCGCCATCGGCAACGCCGGTAGCCCAGGTTACGCCAACAACTCTTCCATCGCAAACGCCTACGCCCACCACACCCCCCACGCCTACCACGCTGCCAACCTCAACGTCTACACCAACCCCCACCCCCAGCCCAACCCCAACCTTCACCCCCACACCCACCCCTCAACCAACCGAAACCCCCACCGCCACGCCTTCGCCTACGCTGCCCCCTAATACGATGGGCAGTGTTTTGGTGTTGGAGTATCACATGGTCAAAGAGCCGGAAGATCGCTGGCAGCGCACCCCCGATAACTTCCGGGCCGATATAGAGCGGCTGCATCGTCTGGGTTATTCCCCGGCCAACATTATCGATTTAACGCTGGGCTTTCCCGATTTGCCCGCAGGCAGAAAACCGATCGTTTTCACCTTTGACGACTCCGATATCAGCCAGTTCCGCTATTTAGAGGACGGCTCAATTGATCTCGACTCCGCGGTTGGCATTCTTTATGATTTCCACCTGAAACACCCAGAAGATTGGCCCCTAAAAAGCACGTTGTACGTGCTGCAAGATGTAAACGTGCCGGAGCGAGTTCTGTTTGGGCAAAAAGATTTGCAAGACTTTAAACTCCAATGGCTGGTAGAGAACGGTTTTGAAGTAGCCAGCCATACAATTTCCCATTTTAATTTAACAGCCGGTTCTGATGAAGAGGTTCAATGGCAACTGGCCGTTAGCCAGCGCCAGTTAGAAGCTCGCTTGCCGGGATACGATGTTCGCTCTCTGTCGATTCCCTTTGGCAACTACCCGGCCAACGAGTCTCTTTTAGCCCAGGGAGTATGGGATGATCAACCCTACACCTATGCCGGCGCGGTGATGGTGGCCGGCGGCGCCGGCCCCTCGCCGCACAGCGCCGACTTTAACCCCTACCGTATTCCTCGCGTCCAGGCGCTTCAAAGCGAGCTTGATTATTGGTTGGGCTATTTTGAAGAAAATCCGCAGTTTTATTACGTGTCGGCGGGACCGTAACAATTTACGATTTACGATTTACGATAACTTTGGGGGGGCGCTACGAAGGAGCAACAATTTAAGAAGCGGACGAAACAGCTTGCGCTTCGGGTTATTCGCGTTGTTGATGCTTTACCCAAAAATGTAATTGGACAGGTTATTGGCAAGCAACTGCTATCGTAAATCGTAAATTGGCTTGAATTATGTAAACCTATCTTGCAAACTTCGTCCTTTTACTTTACAATAACTGGGTGAAAGAATACTTTAAATACCACCAGTTGTTCTCCAATATCAGGTCTCTCCTAAATTTTAAAAAGGCCGGGCAGCGCGAATCTGTAAAAAGCGCAGACGGCGTTTACCCCAAATTCTCTCTGGTCGATTCCAAATTTTGGAATGTGTCCCCCAACATTTTGTTCGTCAAGTTTCTGCTGCCTTTGTTGGCAATGTTGCTACTGGCAATGGGGCTGGCGCTAGGCTATAGCTTCATTGAGGTTGACCAATCTGCCGCCCAACCTTTAAAATCCGGGCCTGAGATTGTTTTTGTTACGGTCACGCCTCAAGCCCAACCCCAACCTGCCCTTAACCAGGGTCAACCCGCTCCCGAAGCTCCCACGCCCGAACCAACGCCCATTCCCTACTATGCCGATGCCAATGAGATGGGCAAAGTGATGGTATTGGAGTACCACCGCATTGGCTACCCCGAACTACGCTTTCAGCGCACCCCGGAAAATTTTCGGGCCGATTTGCAACGTCTTTATCAAGAAGGTTACTACCCGGTCAACTTTATCGACCTGATTAATAGCTTGCCCAATGTACCCCCCGGCAAAAAACCCATAGTCCTTGCTTTTGACGACTCTGATATCAGTCAATTTCGGGTGTTTGCCGACAATGTTATTGATGCTGACAGCGCTGTGGGCATTATGTTGAATTTCCACAACCAGCATCCAGAGGATTGGCCTGCGCGAGCCACCTTTTTTGTGTTAGGCGATGACACGGGTGGTTACATTTCAATTTTTGGTCAGCCCAAATGGGCCAAGTCAAAAATACAGTTTTTGATTGATTCAGGGATGGAAGTGGGCGGCCATACGGTGAACCACGTTGATCTATCCGTAGCCACAGCCGAGCGAATTTCCTGGGAATTGGCCATTAGCAAACACGTTATTGAGGAGATGGCTCCCGGCTACACTATGCAAACGCTGGCCGTGCCCTACGGCGGATATCCGCACACAATGGATTTTCTAAAAGCGGGAGAATGGGGGGATTTTAGTTACAGTTACGCCGGTAACGCCTCGGCCTGGGG
>JAJRVO010000213.1 GCA_024277275.1 Chloroflexota bacterium | reverse complement strand
TTTTGGGGACGATACAAAATTAAGGCTTGTCAAGACGACAAACCTTAAAAATGAAATTTGTCTCGTTCCCAACTATTTCTTGTTCCCAAACCCCAGTTTGGGAATGAGAAAAATAAGTTGGTTACACTATACCCGCCGGCCACCTTTAAGCTGGTCTTGCAGTGTTTCAAGCTCTGCCCACTTGCCTGCGGCCGCTAGTTTAGCTTGTTCAGGCCAGCTAGTGGGGTCATATGGCGCCCGCAACTCAGCCTTTTGGAGAATTTCTTTTAAGTTGTTCACCTCAGTAGCAGCCAGTGTAGCAAAGGTGGGAATACCGGCATCTTTAAGTATACCGGAAATCTTGGGGCCAATCCCTTCAATTTTGGTCAAATCGTCAGTCTTGGCCGGTTCAGCGGCTTCTTCGGCTTTGGCCGCCCGTTCTTGCTTCTTGGCCGGCATTGCCTCTCGTTGGGCTTTTATTTCTTCCGGTGACTTTTTGGGCTTGGGAGCCGGTTTGGCCTCATCGCCTTTGGCTGCTGCTGCCGCTGCTTTGGCCGCAGCCTTTTCGGCGGCTTTACGTTGTTTCTCTTCTGCCTTGCGCCGCTTTTCTTCCTCGGCGGCTTTCCTGATGGCTTCTTCTTGGGCATTCCAGGTAGGCCGGATAGAGGCGTAGTAACTAACCGGCTTCATCAACCGTGGCAGGTCATGAATGTGGCCCACATCGCGTTCGTAATCGGCCAATTCATAATCGTGGTCCATTTTTATGGCGTCAAAGGGGCAAAATTCGGCGCAGAAGCCGCAGTTCATGCAGATATCGGCATCGATATAAAACTCTGCCGGTTGCGGAATGGGTTTGCCGGTTTTGGGATCGTTGGTGCGGACAATCCAGATGCATTGCGGCGGGCAAACTTTGGAGCAAATGCCGCAACTGGTGCAGCGAACCATCTCGTTTGCCTTTGCCAGGTCGTACTCAGGAGCGTTTTTGGCTACGTCATAATCCGTCACCAGAAAGGGAATGAAGCGGAAGTTTTCCGGGGGCTGCAATTTCATTTCGGGATATTCTACGGTAAATAGCCCCGCTCCCTCCGGCCCTTGCCGTCGAGCAAAAGCTTCTTCATTCACCATACTTTTGGGAAAATACTTTAAATCATCAACAAAGGTGTTGATAAAATGTTTTAAGGTAACGCCTAATCCTTTAAGAACACCTAATCCAAACATTAGCGGTCTACCTCCCCTAATACAATGTCAATAGCGCCAAGAGTAACAATAGTGTCGGCCACTTTCCCACCCTTGCACATATCGGCCAGGGCATTCAGGTTGATAAAGGAAGGTGAGCGAACCCGATAACGCCACGGGCTGTCTGATTTGTTACTGACAACATAGAACCCCAACTCTCCTTTGGAGTGTTCGGTGCGAACATAAGCCTCGCCGGCGGGCGGTCGGAAGATGTAGCCTTTTTTGCCGCCCATAATATCGCCGGGTTCCGTGTCTTTGATTCCCTTATATGCCTGCCGCAAAATTTTGATGCTCTCGCGGGCTTCCAAAATGCGTTGATAAAAGCGACAGAAAATATCGCTGTCGGGTAGGGTGGGTACGTCAAAGTCAAAGCGGTCATAAATGCTGTACGGGTCCACCCTGCGGATGTCGTATTTAATCCCGGCGGCACGCAGCATGGGGCCGGTGACGCCGTGGCTAAGTAGGTCCTCCGGCGATAGATAACCGATATCTTTGGTACGCGACAAAACAATCTCGTTGCCGGTGATTAAGGTATGCAGTTCTTCCAGGCCGCGCTCCAGGGTATTGGTGACTGTCTCGGCTCGTTTTAGCCAATCGTCGCTGATGTCATAAGTCACGCCGCCAAATCGCATGTAGTTGCACATCATCCGGGAGCCGCTGGCCTCTTCAAACAGGTCAACTACGCGCTCTCGTCCTTCAAAGGCATAGAACAGAGGGGTGAACATACAGCCCAAATCGCTTGCCAGAAAACCCACCAGCGACATATGGCTAAAGACGCGGGTCAACTCACACATAATTACCCGGATGTATTCAGCCCGCTCAGGCACTGCAAGGCCGGCCAGTTTTTCTACCGTCAGGGCGTAGGCCAGGTTGTTCTGCATCGAGTTGAGGTAGTCCAGCCTGTCGGTAAAAGGCATATTCATAATCCAGCTATTGCGCTCGCCAATTTTTTCGTGGTTGCGATGCAGGTAGCCAAAGACCGGCTCTAAATCTACAATGGTCTCCCCTTCCATCGCCACAACCATTCTAAAAACGCCGTGCGTGCTGGGGTGGTGCGGACCCAGGTTAAGCACAATCCGGTCTGTGTCAAAGTCCACGCCCTCTTTAATATCACGCGCCTCAATAACATGGTCAAGGTTATGCTCAACCTCATCCGGCGTCCACTGGTCAATATCCCAATCTTGGGGGTAGATTACGTTTTTGCCAAAGGGATTACGTGTTTCGGCCCGGGCGTGGTCGCCGCCCGGCCAGCGGCTGGGGAAAGGTTTCACCGGGTCTTCATAGTAGGCTTCCTCGTAATCCTTGCGTAACGGGTGACCGTGAAAACCATCCCACAGCAAAACGCGCTTCATATTGGGATGATCGGTAAAGTTGATGCCGTACAGGTCGTAAATTTCTCGCTCCTGCAAGTAGCAGGTTTTCCAAACTCCGTAAAGCGACGGCAATTCAGGCTTGTCTTCAGCTGCGCGGGCCTTAAAGACCAGCGCCGGTTTTTCCGGTTGACGAACGTTATAAGCGTGGTAAACCACCTCAAAACGATCGCCTTCGCGCCCCAGGTAATCAACCCCGGTCACGTTGCTCAACAACTCATAGCCCAAATCATCGCGCACATGCCGGCCAAAAGCAACCAGATGTTCCGGGGCGACAATTAGCGTGTTCGCCTCGGGAACTACGGCCTGGTCGGCTTGTAACGCCTGGTTGATGGAATCAGCCAGAGCGGTAGCTTCATCGGTTGGGGTGATATCCCAGGTCGGCAATTTTGGCGGCTTAACCACTCGTTTGGGACGAGGCGCTTCGCCATTCTCATCGCCCTCTGCCTCCTCTGGTTGACGCGCTTTTTCCAATGTGTCTTTAATTAACGAGACTTGACGCGGGTCAATAAGGTCCGGGCCAAGAATGGGCATTGGAACCGGCTCTGTTCTCTCTTCTGGGCGATACCAGGGTACGGTCTTAATAGATTGACCCTGGATTTTTTCTTGCAGTTTGATAATCCCATTCAGCAAAGCCTGCGGGGTAGGAGGGCAACCGGGGACATACACGTCAACCGGAATAAATTTGTCGATGCCGGAGACAACGTTGTACCCTTCCTTAAAAGGCCCGCCCCCGTTGGCGCAAGCCCCCATGCTGATGACATACTTTGGTTCTGCCATCTGGTTAAAGATGCGAATAATCTGGGGAAGCATCTTTTTGGTGACGGTGCCGGAGACAATCATAAAATCGGCCTGGCGCGGTGTGGCCCTAAAAAGGGCCGCTCCAAATCGATCCTGGTCGTAGCGGGCAGTCCCGGTAGCAATCATCTCAATTGCGCAGCAAGCCAGTCCCATTGTCAACGGCCAAAGCGAATAAGCCCGGCCCCAGTTGTAAAGATCATCCAATTTTCCAAAAAACACATTCTGTTTTAACTCTGCTGGAACTTCTACCCCATTATCAGATGGGGGGGGTGCCTCTATAGTCATGTTGACACTTATTCTCCTGCTGTAATTACACCCTAAGGCAAATTTTGTATAAAACTCAGGGTTATCTGTCCCTTTTTTCACAACTGCGTAACTATACCACAGGGCCTATTTTTTTCAAAATATCAGGATTGTTACAAAATGTTCAAATTGATTTTTTATAATAAATATGATAAGATTTGATTGTCATTACCCTAAACCATTCATAAAGGAAATGTTTTGCACGATACTCGCCAACAAATCATTGAACATCTTAAGGAAAAAGAGCAAGCAACCGTAGATGAGTTAGCCGCCATTGTCAATTTAACCCCGATGGCGGTGCGCTACCATCTCAATGTGCTTCAAAGAGATAATCTCATCACCTCGCCGGCCGTACGTCGAGTAACCGGACGGGGACGCCCCCAACAGGTGTACACTCTAACCGAGGCAGCCGACGAACTCTTCCCGGTAGACTACTATGGCCTGACCGACTATTTATTGGAAGAACTGGTTTTTCGGCTGGGTAAAGATGGTATTGACGACCTGTTTAACAGTATTGCCAGCCGGCTGGCCAACGAAGTTCCTTCTACCAAAAAAGACCAAACCGTTGAAGAACGGTTGGATGAAATGGTTGTCTTTTTGGAAAAGCGAGGCTTTGTTCCTGACTGGGAGTCTCAAGAGACGCATTATTTGCTTCACGTTTACTCCTGTCCCTACCGGCAAGTTGTTAAATCTCACAAGTACGTTTGTTTGCTTGACAAACGAGTTATTGGCGCTATGCTCAACACAACCCCTGTTCGCACTACCTGCCTGGCTGCCGGTGATAGTCACTGCACATATCAAATTCCAAAACCCGTCCAACTAGCCGTTGCCTAATTTTGATAGTCAAAATTAATTGTGGTACAATTAGTCTCTCTTCGGAAGTAGGAAGTAGGGAGAAAACCCCTTACTTCTTACTCCCTACTCCCTACTTCCGAAAATATTTAACCGGCTCATAACCGGTTTTTTATGAAATAGGGTTATGTTTTTTCAACATATCGCTCTACCTTCTTCTTTTTAAGGAGCTAACAAACAATGAAAGACCGTTTTGGCAGAGAGATAAATTACTTGCGCATATCCTTGACCGACCGCTGCAATTTGCGTTGTGTCTACTGTATGCCTATGAATGGATTAACCTTTGTTCCCAACAAAGAGATGCTAACCGCCGACGAACTGGAAAAAGTAGTGCGTGCAGCCGTAGACGCCGGCTTTCATAAAGTTCGGCTGACCGGCGGCGAGCCAACCCTGCGCCAGGACATTGTTGAAATTGTGCGGCGACTGGTCCGCATTGATGGGGTTGACCAACTGGTGATGACCACCAACGGCTACCGGCTGCCCTATCTGGCCCAGGATTTGGCCGATGCCGGACTCAAGCGCGTCAACATTCATGTCGACTCCTTAAACCGGGAGACACTGCCCAAGCTTATGCGACTGGGTACATATGATAAAGCCTGGGCCGGAATTGAAGCGGCGGAAAAGGCAGGATTGACGCCCATAAAGCTCAATGCCGTTATTACTCGCGGCTACAATGATAATGCCGCCGTAGAACTGGCCCGTTTAACCCTTAAAAAACCCTGGCAAATCCGCTTTATCGAGTTAATGCCTTTTGCCGGTCCCACCGAGATACAGCTTGAACATTACGTCTCAAGCAAAGAGGTCAGAGCCTGGATTGAAGAGAAACTAGGCCCCCTTTTTAAGGTTGATGAAGGCAAACTGGACGGCGAGGCGCGGATTTATCGCCTGGCCGGAGCGGAAGGCGCAATCGGCTTTATTAGCCCGGTAAGTAATCCCTATTGCGATGATTGCAACCGCATGCGCCTCACCGCCGATGGTCGGATACGCATGTGCCTTCTCTTTGACAAGGAGATCAACTTTAGAGACACCTTACGCAACGGCAGTGGCCATCAGGATTTGGTAAACCTTTTTGAGCAAGCTATTTGGGCCAAACCCGTAGGCCACGAACTTAAAAACGGCGCCCACCCCGAAGCCCGGACGATGAGTCAGATTGGGGGGTAAACGTTGATGGTGGTTTGACAAATCTTTAACCCTGAGTATACTTGCCCTGAAGTTGGTACGGGGCTGTAGCTCAGCTGGGAGAGCGCGACAATCGCACTGTCGAGGTCAGGGGTTCGAATCCCCTCAGCTCCACCACAACCGATAAACAATGAGCAATGAGCAATGAGCAATGAGCAATTAGTAATGAGTAATTAACAATTGTTCATTACTAATTGTTCATTGATAATTATTAATTGATAATTGAATTTGGGGCTGTAGCTCAGTTGGGAGAGCGCTTGAATGGCATTCAAGAGGTCAGGGGGTCGAATCCCCTCAGCTCCACACCAAAACGCTCGATTTACATCGAGCGTTTTTTTATGGGCATTTTTTGCTTAACATAGGCAGGATTACCGGAGTGCAGAATTTATTCTGCCAGGCGGCTCAAAGCGGAATGAATTCCGTACTCCTTTACCTATGTGGGAAATACTCTTTTATTTGAGGCCAATGCCAGCGCAATTTGGGCGGCCACGCGGGCATTGTTGAGCAACAGAGCAATATTGGCCTTTTTGCTGCGCTTGCCGGAAAGCTGGCTGACCCGCTCAAGCAAATAAGGCGTGACTGCTTTGCCGCTGATGCCTTCGGTTTCGGCGTCGGCCAAAGCCTGGTCAATGATAACCTGGGCCTCTGCGGCAGGCCATTCATTCGCTGCCGGTACGGGAACCGTCACCAGTAACCCGCCGCTCAAGGTTAACTCTTGTCGGGCGTGGATAATATCAACCGCTTCTTGAGGCGTGTCGACCCGGACATCAACAGGCAGGCCGCTGTGTCGAGAGTAAAAAGCTGGGAGTTCATCGGTTTGATAACCGATAACGGGTACGCCTCGGGTTTCAAGAACTTCCATTGTCAGCGGTAAATCTAAAATGGCTTTGGCCCCGGCGCACACTACCGTTACCGGCGTGCGGGACAACTCCATTAAATCTGCCGACTCGTCATGGGCGTGTCCCCGATGAACGCCGCCAATTCCGCCGGTGCCAAACACAGAGATGCCCGCCCAGTGAGCGACAATCATGGTTCCGGCCACCGTAGTTGCGCCATCTTCCCGGCGAGCCACAACAATGGGTAAATCTCGGCGCGAGCATTTGCGCGCGTTTTTGGCTGTACCCAAATATTCCAGTTGTTCCGTGGTTAAACCGACCGTGATTTGACCGCCCAGCACGGCGATAGTTGCCGGCACGGCGCCCTCTGCCCGTACCGTGTCTTCAATTTTACGGGCGATTTCGATATTATCAGGAGAGGGAAATCCGTGGGTAATCAGGGTTGATTCAAGGGCGACCACGGCCTCGCCATTGTCAAGTGCGGTTTTAACTTGAGGATTAAAGTTGAGTTTAAGCGGCACTATAACGATCCTTTCGTTTGACTGATAGACTTTAATTTTACTCCCGGGCCCATATTTTCCCAAAAATATATATTAGCCGGATTGATTGATCGGCGCGGCCATTGTGGGTGGTTCCCCGTTAAGTGTCGGTGGCTGCAAACAAGAAAAATCAACCGCCAAGAACACAAAGAACGCCAAGTTTTCTTTTTTCTTGGCGTTCTTAGCGTCTTGGCGGTTCAAAATAGCAATCAATCAGCCCCAACACTCAAGTGGGAGACTATCAAGAATTGGTGGGGTTAAAAACGTGGAAATCTACGCCCACGTTATCAAGCGCGGTAGCATGGCCGTCCTCAGTCCGGTGGATGCGATATGACTGTGGTGGGGGCAAGGAGTAGGGGCGTTATTGATTGCCCCCTACTCCTTGCTCAGATTCTAAAAGCGCCTATTTTGCTACGGGGCGACAGGACTCCAGAACTTTCATGTAGTTGGCCCGCTCAAAAACGGCGGGTTCTGCTACGTGTTGCTGACTCATGCTACCTTGCATTTGCTTGACCGATTCGTACTCGCGTTCCTCCATCCAGGCAGTCGTACCTGCCAGAATTTCACCAATGCGGCCAACGCCGTTTTGCAGCAGTTCCGAGGCCGTCATAGTCACTTTGGCCCCGGCCATTAACCCCTTTAGTACATCTTCATGCGTGTGTACGCCGCTGGTTATGGCAAAATCAACCGGCACTTGACCGTGCAGTATTGCCACCCAGCGCAGGGGTAAGCGCAATTCATTTGAATCGCTTAAAACCAGGTTTGGGGCCACTTCCAGATTTTCTAAATCAAAGTCGGGTTGGTAAAAGCGATTAAAGAGGACCAGAGCATCGGCTCCGGCTTGGGCCAATTGGTGGGCCATGTTGGCCGTGGCGCTAAAGTAGGGGCTTAATTTAACCGCCACCGGGATGGAGACGCTTTTTTTTACGCTCTGCACTACCTCAAGGTACATCCGCTCAATGTCGGCGCCGGAGGTGTTGATATCGGTTGGAATGTAGTAAATGTTCAATTCCAGAGCATCGGCCCCGGCTTGCTCAATCTTTTGAGCATACTCAATCCAGCCACTGCTAGAAACGCCGTTGAGGCTGCCGATAATGGGGATGCTTGTTTTATCTTTGACCTGGCTAATCAGGTTCAGATAGCTTTCCGGCCCCGTGCGGTATTCTTGCATATCGGGGAAGTAACTGAGCGACTCGGCAAAGCTGTCAACGCCGTAGTTCAGATAGTGGTCCAGCGATTGACTTTCGTAGATGACTTTTTCCTCAAAAAGAGAGGACATCACCACTGCCGATGCGCCTGCCTCTTCCATCTCGCGGATAGTATCAACATTATCAGACAAGGGTGATGACGATACTACAAGCGGGTTTTTTAAACTCATACCCATGTAGGTTGTGGTTAGGTCTACCATTGTTTTCACCTCTGGTTTTGTGGTAACTGCTTAGAAGCTGCAAGGCTGAGGCTAAGGGGTTTTATCTTCGCCTTAGCCTTAAAAAGATTGACACAGCCTGACAGTTGATTTTAGATTTACTTTTTCCCGGCAAGCTGCTGATACTGTTCCCAGCGCGCCTCTACCACTTTTTGCGCTTTTGCCGCCAGACGCTCGGCGGTGTCGGGGTCGCTTTGTTGCAGCATACGATAGCGGTTCTCGGTGTCGATATATGACTTAAGCGGGATTTTTGGCGCTTTGGCGTCCAGGGTAAAGGGATTTTTGCCTTCGGCTTGCAGGGCGGGATTGTAGCGATAGAGCAGCCAGTGGCCGGAGTCGGCAGCCAGTTTTTGCTGGTTTAGACCCTGGGCCATATCGATGCCGTGGGCAATGCAATGGCTGTAGGCAATAATCAGCGAGGGGCCATCGTAGGCTTCGGCCTCCAGGATTGCCTTGATGGTGTGGGCATCGTTGGCCCCCATAGCCACCTGGGCTACGTAGATGTGGCCGTAGCTCATGGCAATCATGCCCAAATCTTTCTTGGGCAGGGGTTTGCCCCCTGCCGCAAACTTGGCAACCGCCCCCAGCGGCGTTGCTTTAGAGGCTTGCCCGCCGGTGTTAGAGTAAACTTCCGTGTCCAGCACCAGCACGTTAACGTTGCGCCCGCCGGCTAAAACGTGGTCCAGGCCGCCGTAGCCAATATCGTAGGCCCAGCCATCGCCGCCTATAATCCAGACGCTCTTCTTGACCAGTACATCGGCCAGACTGAGCAAGTCCCGCGCCGCCGGGTCGTCCAGGCCGGATAGTTTGGCCTTTAAATCGACCACGCGCCCGCGTTGGGCCTCAATGCCTGCTTCGTAGGACATATCCGCGTTGAGCAGCGCACCGGCCAAATCTGAACCAATCGCCTCCCGCAGGCGGTCCACCAGCTCACGGGCGTACTCTGTCTGCTTATCTACGGTCAGGCGCATGCCCAGGCCAAACTCGGCGTTATCCTCAAACAGAGAGTTGCTCCACGTTGGGCCGCGCCCATCCTGATTAAAGGTATACGGGGTGGTGGGCAAGTTGCCGCCGTAAATGCTGGAGCAGCCGGTGGCATTGGCAATAATCATCCGGTCGCCAAAAAGCTGGCTGGCCAGCTTAATGTAGGCCGTTTCGCCGCACCCGGCGCAGGCCCCGGAGAACTCAAAGAGGGGTTGCAACAGTTGGATATTTTTGACATTGGTAAAGTTCAGGCCGTCCTGGCGCGGAAATTCCGGCAGGCCCAGGAAGAAGTCCCAGTTCTCTTTTTCCGCTTCCTTCAACGGCAGGATGCTCTCCATATTGATGGCCTTACGCCCAACCTGGCTCTTGTCTTTGGCCGGGCAAACTTCTACGCACAAGGTGCAGCCGGTGCAATCCTCAACGGATACCTGCAAGCTATACTTTTGCCCCTCCATACCTTTCCAGCGGGCTTCGGTTGCCTTAAAGGTTTCCGGCGCGCCGGACAAGTCGCTTTCGTCGTACACTTTGGCCCGGATAACGGCGTGGGGACAGACCAGCACGCATTTGCCGCACTGGATGCAGACATCCGGCTCCCACACGGGCACATCCATCGCAATATCCCGTTTTTCCCACTGGGTGGTGCCGGTGGGATAAGTGCCGTCAACCGGCATAGCGCTAACCGGCAGCAGGTCGCCCTCGCCGGCCATCATTTTGGCCGTTACGTTCTGCACAAACTCCGGCGCTTCGGGCGGCACTACCGGCGGCATTTTAATGACGCTGGAACTCTGGTCAGGCACGGTTACCTGGTGCATGTGAGCCACAGCCGCATCCACGGCCACGTAGTTTTTCTGCACCACGGCCTCGCCGCGTTTGCCGTAGGTTTTCTTAATGGCTTTCTTGATTTGGGCAATGGCCTCTTCTCGGGGCAGCACATTGCTAATGGCAAAAAAGCAGGTTTGCATAATGGTGTTGATGCGGACCCCCATCCCGGTTTCTCTGGCCACATCATAGGCGTCAATGACGTAAAATTTTATTTTCTTGTCGATGATTTGTCTTTGCACTTGCTCCGGCAGATGCTCCCAAACTTCGTCGGGACCGTAAACGCTGTTCAGCAAAAAGGTAGCTCCTTCTTTAGCCGTTTCCAGCACGTCGTACTGCTCCAAAAAGCCGGATTGGTGAACGGCCACAAAGTTAGATTGCTGAATCAGGTGCGAATTGTGAATATGGCGCGGGCCAAAACGCAGGTGAGAAACGGTTCTGGCGCCGGATTTTTTGGAGTCGTACACAAAGTAGCCCTGGGCATGGTGAGAGGTTTCCTCGCCGATAATCTTGATGGAGTTCTTGTTGGCGCTAACGGTTCCGTCCGCGCCCAGTCCCCAAAATACCGCCCGCACTACGTCGTCCATTTCAATATCAAAGGCGGGGTCATAATCAAGGCTGGTGTTGGTAACGTCGTCAACAATACCAACGGTAAAGTGGTTCTTGGGTTGCGCTTTGCTCATCTCGTCAAAAACGCCTTTGACCATCGCCGGGGTAAACTCTTTAGACGACAGCCCGTAGCGACCGCCGATAACCCGGGGGTGGCTGTCAAAAGAGGCTGTGCCTTCGGCCATACCCTCGCTAACGGCTGTGACCGCATCCAGATAAAGCGGCTCGCCCGCGCCGCCCGGCTCTTTGGTGCGGTCTAACGCGGCAATGGTTTTAACCGTTTTGGGTAGCGCGGACAAGAAGTGGCCCACAGAGAAGGGGCGATAGAGTCGCACTTTAATGACGCCTACTTTTTCACCCTGCCCAACCAGGTAGTTTACCGTTTCCTCGGCGGTTTCGCAGCCGGAACCCATCAACACAATAACTCGCTCCGCATCCGGCGCGCCCACGTAATCAAACAAGTGGTATTGGCGACCCACCAGCCCGGCGAATTTGTCCATTGCTCGCTGCACTATCTCCGGGGTCGCCTGATAGAAGGCGTTGACCGTTTCCCGCGCCTGGAAGTAAACGTCGGGGTTTTGAGCGGTGCCTCGGATGCGCGGTCTGTCCGGGGTCAGTCCCCGTTCCCGATGAGCGCGCACCATGTCGTCGCTAATCATAGCCCGGATATCGTCTTCAGACAGCTTTTCAACCTTCATGACCTCGTGAGAGGTGCGGAAACCGTCAAAGGCGTGCAAAAAGGGAACGCGAGATTCCAGAGTGCAGGCCTGAGAAATAAGGGCCAGGTCCATCACCTCTTGCACCGAGTTGGAGAAGAGCATGCCCCAGCCCGTGGCGCGGGTCGCCATTACGTCGCTGTGGTCGCCAAAAATGGATAGGGCCTGGGCGGCAATTGAGCGGGCCGCAATGTGGAAGACGGCGCTGGTTAGCTCGCCGGCAATCTTGTACATATTGGGAATCATCAGCAATAAGCCCTGGCTGGCGGTAAAGGTGGTTGTAAGCGCGCCCGTTTGCAAGGCTCCGTGAACTGCGCCGGCGGCCCCGCCTTCGGCTTGCATCTCTATCACCAGGGGTACTGTGCCCCAGATGTTTGTTCCTCCTTGAGAACTCCATTGATCGGCGTGTTCACCCATTGGAGAAGAGGGCGTAATTGGGTAAATTGCAATCACCTCGTTGGTTTTGTGTGCAATATAGGCGGCGGCTTCGTTGCCGTCTATGGTTACTTGTTGTCGTGTCATAGTTTTGTCTCCCTTATACTAATTTTTTTCCACAGTTATATAAAATAAAATCTCTCCAAATCAGGGTAGACACCTGGAGAGATTTTAGTCTTCTTTGATCTTACCTCTCATCGACTAAAGGCTTTTTTATCGCTCTTGTAAGGTTGCGCTATTTAGCTCAATCATCGGCGGGTAATATGTTGATCAACTGCTGCCGGATGGCTTTTATGCGTTCGATCATATCCCGGCCCGCGCGCCGAATAACGGCATACTCTAATTTATGGTCCGTTTGCCAGGCCGTTTGTAGCTGTTTGGCGTTAAAAACAATGGTCTTGGTGGGTTGTGTAGCTCGGGTCCAGGCCATCTTACGTTCTGTCGGAAATAACGCCGACCAACCAAAAAATTGACCTGGCCCCAGCGTGTTCATTATGACGCGCCCTTGGTCGGGTACATCCGTTTCTATGACAATTTGCCCTGTCTCAATAAGATAGACCGCCTGGCCCGCCTGGCCTTTGTGATAGATAATTTCGCCTTCCGAGAATTCTGCTTCGCCGGCCGTAGCAGCCAACTTTCTTAAATGTTCCGTTTCCATATTCTGCGTAAGTTCCGCAGAACGAAGCATTGTTAAGGCTTTAAGCTCTATTTGCGATGTCATAATTGTCCCCCATATTTCAATAACACTGAGAGCATTCCACCAATTAATTGATACTGTTTCTCAAAATGATATAGGGGGAGTGTCAAGGGTAGCCGCCAGTTGGGTAAAGTAGCGCGAAGTAGCGAACACTCTCTAATTTAAGTTAATCTTTGCTCCACTTCTGAACCACTGCCCGGAAAATGTCCGACTCGGTAATCATCCCCACCACTCTTTTTTCATCATCAATTACCGGCAGGCCACTGATTTTTCTTTCCAGCATTGCCTCGGCTGCCTCGCCCAGAGTTGCCTCTGGAGAAATTGTGAGCGGATCTTTGGTCATAATCTTCGCAATTGACAATTTTGCCAGCAGGTAGTTTAACTCCCAAATGCTCAACGTTGTCGCGTCTGATGGCTCCGCTTCGCGCACGTCGCCGCGGGTAATAATGCCTATCAGACGACGATTTTTTGTAACGGGCAGGCGACGAATCCGATTCTCCGACATTAGCCGGTGCGCCTCCGGTAAAGTTGTCTCAGAAGAAACCGTTATTACATTGCCGGTCATCCATTCTTTAACTAATTCTTGTTTCATTTTGCTTTAACCTCCATTTTCTGTTAGGTGAAATTTTGCTAAAAAATACTCCGTGAAAAATTGCGCCTTCACTATAAAACAAAATTGGCAGTAAGGCAAAAGTTGCCCCGGTAAGCGGTGTAAAATCAGGGTTGTTCAGTTCTAAGATGCGGTGTATTTTTTGAACCGCCAAGAACGCCAAGGACGCAAAGAATTTATAAAAATCTTGGCGATCTTGGCGTTCTTGGCGGTAAAATCACCAGCGATTGGTGAGAACTGAACAGCCC
>JAJRVO010000212.1 GCA_024277275.1 Chloroflexota bacterium | reverse complement strand
GTAAAATTAACCCAGAAAGCGATGGAGGAGTTGGAAAAACGATTTGAACGATTGCCCGGTTTGGAAAAATGGTTTGTTCTTATTCGCCCTCTCCCTGCTTGATTTTTGGGAGAATTATTTTTCTGGAACTCCCTAAAGCCGGTGCATTAGACTGGTCGGCCACTTCGGTCAGAAAGTCCCTCTCTTTTTCCCAGGTGGCCTCGCAGCCGATGCACCACCGCTTGCTGCCGTTCACGCCGACAATCCGATCCTGGCCACACCGGGGACAGGGATGTGGTTGCCGCTCTAGCCTGTAGCTGTTTTCGCTTGATGTCGAGAGCGCCAGAGTAACAAACTCGGTGTCATCCTCGCCGGGCAGCGCCATAACGAGTTTGTCGTCCGCAGGAATCGTTTCCTCTGCTTCTACACCGGCTGCTTCATTAGCAGCGTCTTCACCGCCGGTGATCACCTGGCCGTTGGTCAGCTCGGTATGCCGTTGTGCTTTGGGGGTAGTTTTTCCGCACGACCAGCATGACTGCGGTGTGTCTGGCTTATCTTTTTCGGGAATGGTGGTAAGCGCATTTCTGCTGCCGATGTTACGGGTATCAATCTCGTAGGTGCTACCGTCCGTTTTGGTCACCACACGTTTGTCTAACTTCGGAATTTCCGAAGTTGTCTCCAAATCTTTGCGGATTTTGGCCACCGTCTTGTCGCTGACCCCGCAGTGGCGGGCAATTGCGCTATTGCTCAGATTGACCCCGTTGGGATGTTTGAGAGCCAGTTGTACACCCGCTGCTTGTCTGCCCCCGGCTACGCCTGAGACCGTGCCTCTGGTTGGCGGTCAGAGCCAGCCACTCGGCATCTTGTTTCGTGCCTGGCCGGACATCTACCGGCAGCAGCGTGCCAACCATCTTTGCGGCCTCGCCACGATGTAGCCCGTCCCAGACGTAAACCTGACCACCTTCATCTCTGACGCCCTGGGTCGCGTCAAACTGGACACCGGCCCTCATCATTTCGGCGTACTCATCAACCAGGTTGTGGTTTGTCTCAGCCCGGCTTTGAATGAAGATTATATTCTTGGGTTTCTCAACTATTTGTTCGCTCATTGTCGGTTCCTCTCCAATGTGGTATACTTTCTTTCAGTGGGACGGAGTGTCGGTTCCCCGTCCCATTCCGGCGAGGTTACAGCTCGCCGGTTTTTTTATGCTTTAAGAATTGTTCTGCATCTTATTGTCCCTCTTGCGCCACCAGGGAGGGGATACTCGTCTGGACCGTGGCCATCCGTGATGCTCCATACGTCTTGGGGTGGGGTATCTATGTCTGATGGGGCATAGATATTGTTAAGTTAAGAGGATAATATCACGTAACTCGATAACTGCCAATACTTACCGAGAGTTTTGAGGCAAAAAAAAACCCCGAATTCGGGGGTTTTTTGCAGACTGGGATGTATTTATTATTAAGATCACTCAGTAGAGTTATCGGTAGAATGGTATTGCAAATACTTCCGATGCGTCCAAAACGATATGTTTTGCCTGGAAATTTAAGCGTCTGATTTTTGGTTAGGCTCAATGCGATATGTATGGAGGCTATGATTATCAGAGATTTTCGATATCGTATTGTTCACTGTTAGACTTATTTGGTGTTTTGCCCCTGTCTGGCTTGGCGTCGCTCAATCCTGAGTTGCTCGGCTACTTCTGGGTATTTGAGTTGATATGGGTTACCATCCGTATCAAAAACACGGACTCCTCGCATTTGTCCACCATACTCCTGATATTTCTGGGTAAATATTTCAGCACAGTAGGCCACTTCAGCTTCATCTAACTGCAAACGATACCCCGCTTTGCGCTTAATATACCCCAACCTAGACCAACGGCTGAACAGCTCATTTGAAATTTGGACCTGGTGGAGTTTACTATATTTCCTACTCGCCTCTGAGGCACTAATCGGCTGGCCCTGCAAATGTGCAAATTTGGTGGTAATGATTTCTTCTTTGGTTTGAGGCTCTTTGCCATTATTACTACCGTTTCCGTTTTTGTCAACAGCCACAAGTGTTTCCCCATCCTCTTCTACTGCCTCAATCATGCCAGCAGCTATAAGCTGGGTCAAGACTTTTTCTTCCACCTTATGCTTTTTGGCTGCTTCTCTTAAGGGCAGATAGGTTTGGTTGAGCATTGGAGTCCCCTATTAGAACAATCCATCAAAACGCGCTTAAACAATCTCAATGTGACTGCGATAGTGTCTCATCCCGCCGTCATAGTTGATTTATGAGCAAAAAAACCCTACTATAACCCGGCAGGGCTTTTATATGGCCGGGCAATGGCCGGACAACATCATCTGATTTTGGCAAAAAAAAACCTTCTTTCCCCCCTACTTACTTTCCACTTATCCTGTTTGACCCTATATCCTGACGACTATGTGAAGTACAGAGGTTCTGCAGACCTCTGCCGTATTACTTAGCTACGTCGCCAAATCTCAAACAACTCAAAAACAAAACTGAACCAGCTTGCAGAAACGAAAGGTGACAACAAACAACATCGTTTGGATTTGGCAAATGACTTTCTTGTTCTTTAGACCTTCTTTACCTAAAATAAAAAACGACCCCGGTAATCCCCAACAATCTCTGGTTATCCTTAACAGTTCTAATCACTTGTAGAGCAACTTTTGGTAAACACTTTACTTTTCAGTCAAATGCTCTACCAACTGAGTTGCAACTGAACTGCCCTATCAAAATATTCAACATATAAACAAAAAACTCCACCCAGTCAGCCACCCACCTAGTTGATTGGTTAGATAGTTTCTGCCAAAACGTCCTTGTTAGATTTATAACAAAACCTTCAAATTGCTCTTTAAAGCCAGGGAAATCTGGACAACGGCTCCAAAGGCCGTTGTCCTACCATTAGACGATCTCCCAAAATTGTTAATTTAGTAAGATGCCGAGGCCCAGACTTGAACTGGGGACCCTTTGATTTTCAGTCAAATGCTCTACCAACTGAGCTACCTCGGCATATGTTACTGTTACACAATTAGAGCTATAATCAGCAGTTTTTTTTCTACCAGCTATTTAATTGAAGCGACCGGTAGTATAGCATGTTGCTTTCTACGGGTCAAATTATCCCCCTTTTGCTTACCTGTCTACAGTAGCGTTTCATTATAACCTGTGGTATAGTCTTTTCGGTGCTTTCTTCCACTAATGAGATTGACTTAAGGAGAGACAGGTTTGTTAGCCAGACTGCTTTTACTGTTTATTTTGATCCCCACCATTGAACTTATTCTGCTAATTGAAATTGGGCAGTTGATTGGCACGCTACCCACCATCGCCCTGATCATATTTACCGGCATTTTGGGCGCTTTCCTGGCTCGGCGTCAGGGCGTGCAGGTTCTAACCCGGATACGCGCCGAGTTTCAAACCGGCCAATTACCGGCTGACCCAATTTTTGACGGGGCGATCATCCTGGTAGCCGGCGCATTTTTAATGACGCCGGGCATCTTAACCGACACGTTGGGCTTTTTGTGCCTTATCCCGGCTACCCGGCGAGCGATAAAAAAAGCAGTTTGGTCCAGAATGGAAGGGGCTGTCCGTAACGGTCAAATCTTTACGGTAGCCTATCGCGGAGGGGGATATCAAGACCGGTCCGAAGACGTTATTATCATCGACCAGGATGATTACACCTCGGCATAGATAAAATTCATCTCAAGGCTTGAGAATTTTCTATAGACATTGCAAAGGGTTGAAAAGCCATTGATTCATAAGGGCGACGCACCATCTCGTTCAAAGCCGCGCCAGGCGATACCATTGGGTAAACCATGTCGTGCTGTTCGACTACGAATTCGATTAACGCAGGGCCTTTGCGTGTCCGCGCCCTTTCCAAAACAGGCAAAACCTCATCACGATACATAACCCGGTGACCGGCCAGGCCGTAGGCTTCGGCCAATTTTACGTAGTCCGGGCCGGCGATGGGTGTTGCGGTATAACGTTCCTCGTAAAACGTCTCTTGCCATTGACGCACCATCCCCAGATAGCCATTGTTAATAACACAGATATTGATGTTGCTATTTTCCTGAACGGCGGTTGCCAGTTCTGTAATTGTCATTTGGATAGACCCGTCGCCGGCAATCACCCAGATTTCCCGGTCGTCGGGCACGCCAAATCGGGCGCCAATGGCCGCCGGTAAACCAAAACCCATTGTACCCGCCCCGCCAGACGAGAGGAACGTATTCGGCTCATCAAGATGGTAATATTGGCAAGCCAGCATCTGGTGTTGACCGACATCCGTGACGACAACAGCCTGGCCCTGAGTAAACATCCAAATGTCGTGGATGACCTGGGCGGCCAGCAACACATCGCCGTTGTAAGTGTTAAGGACGTCGCGCTGCCGGCTGTCTGCCTGCCACCGGCTAATTTGGGCCAGCCAGACATCGCGCTTAACTTTTGCTACGCCCCCTCTCAGTTGGCTCAACACAGTTTTGAGGTCGCCGTGTATACCGACATCGGCCGGCACGTTTTTATTGAGTTCAGCGGCATCGATATCGATATGGATTTTTTTGGAGTGCGGCGAGTATGTCTCCAGCGTGCCTGTTACTCGATCGTCAAAGCGCATACCAAAAGCCAGGAGCAAATCGGCTTCTTGAATGGCGTGGTTGGCGCCGGCTTCGCCGTGCATACCCATCATACCCAGCCAAAGCGGATGGCTGGCCGGAAAACCACCGATGCCCAGCAAAGTTGTGGTCACCGGGATGGCTCCGGTATTGGCAATGTCTAATAGTTCCTCCATCGCCCCGGAGAGGAGAACGCCGTGCCCGGCCAAAATAACGGGACGTTGGGCCGTGTTAATCAGTTCCAAAGCCTGGGCAACCTGGTCAGCCGTGGCCTTAAGCGGCAACTGCTCGCCCGGTAAAACTACGGGGGTTTCAGGGTAAAAAAATTCGGTTTCTGCGGCCTGTATGTCTTTGGGGGTGTCAATAACAACAGGGCCGGGTCGGCCGCTGCGGGCAACGTGGAAAGCCTCTTTAATGGTATAGGCCAGGTCCTTAACATCCGTGACCAGGTAGTTGCGTTTAGTCACCGGCTTGGTTATGCCAACCACATCGGCCTCTTGAAAGGCGGTAGTGCCGATGACTGTCGAGGCAACCTGTCCGGTAATACAAACAAGGGGAACCGAGTCCATCATTGCGGTTATCAAGCCGGTCACCAGGTTGGTGGCTCCGGGGCCGGAGGTAGCTATTGCCACCCCAACCTTACCCGTGGACCGGGCGTAGCCGTCAGCCATATGGGCCGCCCCTTGCTCGTGCCTAACCAGCACGTGGTGTATTTGCGGGTAAAGGTTCAAGGCGTCATAAGCGGGCAAGATAGCCCCGCCGGGATAGCCAAAAACAACCTCAACCCCCTCTCTAGCGAGACATTCCCAGATGATTTCGGATCCTTTTTTGTACATTGTCATTTTCAATTTCTCCTTTCTATTTGCAATAAGTTTATATAAAAGTTTTGAAACAAAAAACGCCTCCGTTTTGGAGGCGTTTGTGCTTTGAGTTAATTTTACTAATGCTCTAACCCTTAACCAGCACAAAAGCCTCCTTATCGTCAATGATAATGAGCCAAATAATGCTAATAATGTTGATGGCTATGGCTGAGTTAAATAACATCGTCAATGCTTTACCTGAAAAAGGTGGTTAATCCAAAAATAAAAACGCCCCCATTTTGGGGGCGTTTGCGCTTTCTCAATGAACTTTGTTTAGACTTTAGTTCTGGATAGCACAAAATCCCCCTTATCGTAAATGATAATGAGGCTAATAATGCTAATGATAATACCCAGAGTTAAATTAAAAAACATTGGCGCTTCTCGCTGAACTGTAATCTTTAATAGGGCGATTGTATACTGGATTGATCAAAAATACAAATTGACATAGAGGGCGATGATTTTCATTTGGGTGTGTTTCAAATGAGTCAAAAAGCGCCGCAGGCCGGGGGGCTTGGGGGGTAGCTCCCCCCAATTTTTCCCCTCTCCGACTCAAATGAAACACACCCTTTTCATTTCGGCCATATTGGGTCAAAGCTAACCGTAAGAAATGAGAAATCCACGTCCGGCTTCTAATTTCTAAATTCTAATTTCTCATTCATCACATTTATCAATTTGAGACGAAGCTTCGTTGGACAATTACTCTGAACCATCCGGCAAGCTAATGGTAAATACCGTTCCTCGGCCAACTTCGCTTTGAGCCGATATTGTTCCCTGGTGAGCCTCAACAATAGACTTGACGATGGCCAGCCCCAATCCTGACTCGCCATTATTTTGCTGACGCGCCTCATCTACCCGATAAAAGCGGTCAAAAATGCGGGTCAACTCGTCAGGCGCAATACCTGCCCCGGTATCCTGAACAATCAACAACACGGCCCCGGCCTGTTTCTGGGCCAACAGGGTAATCTGCCCGCTCTCAGGCGTGTACCGCAAAGCGTTGCTAATCAGATTCCCTAGCGCCTGTGTCATCCGCTCCGGGTCAACATTGATGTCGGGCAAGGCAGAAGTAACGTTAACCTGCAACGTGATTTTTTGTTGTTGAGCCTGATGCGCGTAAACGGCAGCCAGTCTTTCCAGCAAGTCCCGCACCGATACCAACCGGCGATTTAGCGATAACTCGCCCGCGTCTGCCAGCGACAGGGTACGCAAATCTTCCACCAATCGTTGGAGATATTGCGCTTCATCATACATCACCTCAAACATAGCCGGGGTAGGTTGCAACACCCCATCGCGCAACGACTCAAGATAGCCTGAAATAACCGCGAGCGGCGTGCGTAAATCGTGGGCAATATCGGCCGTCATTTGGCGGCGAAACCTGTTGGCTTGAGCCAGGTTGGCGCTCATCTGGTTAAACGTGGCGGCTAATTCTCCCAACTCGTCGCGGGTTCGCACCGGCACTTGCTGCTCAAGGTCGCCCTTAGCCATAGACCGGGTGGCGGTTGTTAGTTCGCCCAACGGCCGGGTTAGAGTCCGGGCCAGAATGATGCCCAAAAGCAACGCAATCCCCGTTGCTCCCAACGCGGCAAAAAGCAATGCCTGGTTAATACGGGCCAAATACTGCGTTTCCTGGGGATTAAGTTCCGGCCTGTCGGCAATGTTGAGTACGGTTCCCACCACCCGCCCATCGACTTCAATTGGAATCCCTGGCTCAAGGTCAGCAGCCGGTACGGAATCGCCGATTCGATACGGCCCGGCGGGAACAAGAACCTCCCCCTTCTGACTCACCAATACAAATGGGGGAGGGGGCGGTGGATTCGGGGGCGATGGACCGGGGTTTGGATTTTGATTCGCCGGGGCAGGTTGTCCCGGCAAGGCTGGTTGTCCCGGCGAGGCTGGTTGTTCCGGCGAGGCTGGTTGTCCCGGCGAGGCTGGTTGTCCCTGCGGCAGAGGGAGCGGGGGCGGGTTTGGATTTTCCCGACCAGGTTGTCCGGGCAACGACAGGCCGGGCGGCGGATGAAATCTCTCCGTTATCCCTGCCCACGACCCCACGTTCTGGTAGTAAACCGAGACATCGGTAATAAAGTTAGCCTGATCGCGCTCTAACCGAAAGCGGTCAAACTCGGCGGTAGCGGTGCGCCTGGCAAAAACGGCTACCAACGCCGCGCCGGTGAGGCTGACAATGAGAAAAGCAAGAATCAGTTTCAGCGTTAGCGAGTGCATTATAGTATTACCTCGCAACATTTGCGTCGTCCGCTAGAATTATTATCCACAGATGAATACAGATTTTTACAGATGCTTTTTCTTTTTGATTTTTTATCTGAGTTTATTTGCTCATTACTCATTGGTCATCGTTCATTTGCGGCTTGCCGCGTTATGGCTTATCCCTTAACGGCGGGATTTCAGCGCTAAAGCGATAGCCAATGCCAAATACGGTCTTGATGTAGCGCGGGCGACCTGGGGCCGGCTCTATTTTGGCGCGTAAATTTCTTATATGCACGTCGATGGTGCGCTCTACGCCCTCAAAAGAGGTACCCTGCAAATAGTCAAGCAGCTCCAGGCGGGAAAAAGCGCGGCCCGGCGTGAACATCAAAATAGCCAGGAGATCAAATTCAGAAGGGGTCAAGTTGACCGGCCTATCCCCTACATGCACCAACCGGGTTGTTTTATCAAGCGTAACATCGGCGGCGCGGATAACTGCCGACGACCGGGCTTGCTTCTCGATTCGGCGCAGCACGGCCCGGATGCGGGCTACCAGTTCGCGCATACTAAAGGGTTTGGTGATGTAATCATCGGCCCCCAATTCTAAACCCAGCACCTTGTCCGACTCTTCCAGCTTGGCGGTAAGCAGAATGATAGGCGTATCGCTTTCTTGACCGTAAACGCGCATAAAGTCGTAGCCGCCCATTTCGGGCATCATAAGGTCCAGCAGGATGAGGTCGGGTTTCTCGTGTCGAGCCACATAAATGGCCTCGCGTCCATTCTCAGCCAGAACCACCCGAAATCCTTCTTGGGTTAGATACTCTTTGACCAGCGTGCGCAGATTTTTCTTGTCATCGACAACTAAAATAGTTTTTGTCATCGGGGTCTCTTTTCCAACTGAGCTAACCTGTTTGCCACTATGGGTCAAGTCCATCTCTAACCAATTATAACCCCTAAAACAGAGAGAGCAAAGGGAAAGGCGATTTAGCTTATTTAATTATTCTCTAAAGACCACAAACTTGCTAATTGCAAAATTCCACCCAAAGGTGGTGCCGGTCGCCAGAATAAGAGCGAAACTTTCGGACAGGGAGAATGTATCCAGGCACAGTTGCATCACTCCGGCGTTAACAGCCAGGGCCAACAAGTTAGCCAGCGCAAAGAGAACAAACGCCAGCGGAGCGCCGGCGGCCTCTGATTTAAATGTCCACGTTTTATTCCAGTAGAAACTGTTGAGTATCCCTACTCCGTAGGAGATACACTTGGTCAAAACTTTATAAGCCGCAAAAAAACTAACCCAGCGAGTCAGCGCAAAGTAGAGGCCGATATCCAGAACGGTGTTCAGAACGCCCACCGAAAAGAACTTTGCCGCTTGCTCCAGCCAGGTTGGGTAGGGCAGTCGACGCCAGAAATAGTTTGTTCTGTTAAGGTGTATCAAAGTAGACTCTGGCGACTGTGGCGAAGTTCTACTTAAGATTTCTGTGTGGTGGGGTAACATGGTCATTTTCCTGAAAGGATTCACACTTAAGTGAGGCGTGATGCGTGACGAAACCCTCACGCATCACTCATCACGTAGAGATTTTAGCGACCACCGCAATCGTACAGCAAGTTAGCCTCTTGTCCTCGTGGATGAGGGCCGGGGGGGCGATTATTTTGGCCGGGGCCTTCAGGCTGCGGCAAGACGCCGGGAATGTTGACTAAAGTACAGTTATCGGTTAGCCAGTCGTTAATCTCCGGCTTTTGATCCAGGGGACCGAGGACAAAACGCAATTCCCCGCCGGTTACCATCTGGGCCAGTTGGTCAACGCCAATCACGTCATCCCTGCCGTTAAAGCCGCCAAAGGTCAGGACAGGTCGCTGCGTGGCCAGGATATAAGGCGAAGCCTGGTGAGAACTGGCCGCAGCCACCAGGTAGCCATCCGGGTCGGCGTTGGCCT